>NZ_JAUBTT010000161.1:0-10403 GCF_036705125.1 Microcoleus sp. B7-D4 | reverse complement strand
CTAAGGAGTGAAAATTGTAATCTCACACTTTTTTCATTATAACCGATAATTCATCAATTTATTTATTTTTCATTCCTTAGTCATTGGTTATTTGTTGGTTTCAATTACCAATTCCCGATGCCCGATGCCCAATTCCCCATTCCCAATTCCCAAATTATGAATTTTATTGAAAGCGTCAAAATGGCCGGTCAAACGCTACTAGCCAACAAAATTCGCAGCAGTTTAACAATGATTGGCATGATTGTCGGCAATGCCTCAGTAATTGCCATGATTGGAGTGGGAGAAGGAGCTCAAAAATTTGTAGCAGGACAAGTTCAATCTCTGGGTACAAATGTATTGATAGTTAGGCCGGGAGTTCCCAACGCTAGGCGAAGTACCATCTCAAGTGCGCCTCAAACTCTCGTATTGCCAGACGCAAAGGCGATCGCAACTCAAGTCCCATCCGTTCAAGGCGTCTCAGCAGAACTTAACAGTTCTGAAATAGTTCGCTACAGCAACAAAAATGTCTCATCTCTAATTTTTGGCACAATTCCAGAGTTTCTAGAAGTTAGAAGCTTTGAAATGGCAAAAGGGCGGTTTTTGACCGAACTTGATGTTAAGCAAAGTAACCAAGTTGTGGTGCTCGGTTCAGAATTGGCCGAGAAACTTTTTGGCAATACAAATCCCTTGGGCGAACAAGTGCGGATCAAAAATGTCAGCCTCAAAGTAATTGGAGTATTGGCGCCCAAAGGCACATCTTTTGGTACGAATTTTGATAATTCCGCCACTGTGCCGATCACCACAATGGCCAATCGCATAGTTGGGCGCAAATCTCCCTACGGTTTGGCTGTCACGTCGATATTTATTTCGATTAAAGATGAATCGCAAATGGATGCGGCGCAATTTCAGGTGGAAAACCTGCTGAGATTGCGGCATAAAATTACTACCGAAGATGATTTTACTGTCAGAAATCAAAAAGATTTAATGGCAAGAATGGGGGCAATTTCCGGCGCTTTGACTCTGATGTTAACTGCTGTTGCCAGCATTTCCCTATTAGTCGGTGGCATTGGGATTATGAACATTATGCTTGTGTCCGTTAGCGAACGCACTCAGGAAATCGGGCTCAGAAAGGCGATCGGCGCATCTCAACAAGATATCTTGTTTCAATTTATTGTTGAAGCTGTAATTTTATCCGCCGCCGGAGGGATAGTCGGTACTTGCGTCGGTGTCGGCGGTATCTTGCTTGTAGGTAATTTCACGCCCCTGCAAGCTGGAATATCACCCGTGGCGATCGCCCTGGCTGTCAGTGTATCCGGTGCAGTAGGCCTCTTCTTCGGCGTTGTCCCCGCCCGCCAAGCCGCCAAACTAGACCCGATCGCAGCTTTGAGGAGTGCTTAATAAATATCTACTTAGTCCGTTACACAATCCGCTCATTTATGATATGGAATAGGGGTTATATAAAAATTTAAAAAAACTGTTTTTTTGTAAAGATTTAACAAAGTGGCACTGTTTGAGGAACTTTTTTAAATAGTATCTTGACGTACATTTACAGCGCAAAAGTTCATCAAAAACCCATTCAACGTTAAAGATTTAATAAAGCTTTGTTGTGGCGTTTGCTTGCGAACCACAAAGTTTAATAATATTAAAGCTGGGGTAAACAGACTCAAGCATCTACTGACAGTAGGAATCTATGCGCTTTAATCAAAATATCCAATAAATCAACATGGCATCCCTGACCCCTAGTTCTAACTTTGACTATCTCGAAGGAACTACGCAAGCAGACACATTTAACGCCTTGGATGGCAACGACATCATTTATGCCAACAGCGGAGACGACTATCTCGGAGGCGATGTCGGCAAAGACAAAATCTGCGGCGACCAAGGCAACGATACGATTGTTGGCGGTGCAGACGACGACATCCTCTGGGGAGGCAAAGGCAGCGACCTAATTGGTGGCGATTCCGGCAACGATCTCATCTACGCGGGCGCAGGTAGCGATACCATGAGCGGCGGCACAGGCGATGATATATTTGCCATTGCTAAAGGCAGCGGCGGCCCAACTTTAGCCACAGCCGACTACATCGCCGACTTCGGCAACGGCAATGACAAAATTCGATTGCTAGACGGCCTCAGCTTTGAAGATTTAAACATCCAGCAAGGCACCGGAGTCAACAGCAACAGCACAGTAATTCAAGACAAAATTACGGGCGAGTATTTAGCAGTATTGCAAGGAGTCAACAGCAACACAATCAACCGCGACCAATTCACAAATCAGCTATCGGGAAACCCTGTCATTGAGTGGAACGGAGTCCTGCTGAATGCAGTGCGGACAGCCAGCACCGCGCCTCCCCTCGCCTCCCGCAACATGGCAATGGTTCACGCAGCCATTTACGATGCTGTTAACTCGATCGGCAAAAAATACACCCCTTACCTCGTGGAAATAGACCCACCCGCAGGTACATCAGCAGAAGCAGCCACCGCAGCGGCCGCCTACGGCGTCTTAGTCAACCTCTACCCAGCGCAAGCAGCCACATTCAACGAAGCATACGCATCGTCTTTAGCTAAAATTACCGATGGCAAAGCCAAAGAAGACGGGATTGCCCTCGGACAGCAAGTTGCTGACCAAATTATCAGTTTGCGGAGTACAGACGGCATCACGAAAGTAGTGCAGTACACCCCCTCAACCGACCCCGGCCGTTGGGTGCCGACTCCCCCCGCCCTTGCCACCGCGCTGGGGCCACAGTGGGCCCAAGTTACTCCCTTTGCCATGACTAGCGGTTCTCAGTTCCGCCCGCCCGGCCCGCCCGCCCTCGACAGCGCCAAGTACGCAGAGGAACTTAACTACGTCAAAGAAATCGGCAAAAGTGACAGTCTTACGCGCACCCCAGACCAAACAGCGATCGCCAAATTCTGGGCCAACGGCGCTGGGACGTTTACGCCTCCGGGTCACTGGAACCAAATCGCCGAAGAAACAGCAACTCTCACCGCCACATCCCTGGAAGATAGCGCCCGGTTGTTTGCCCTGTTGAATATTGCTCTCGCCGATGCAGCTATTAGTTGCTGGGATGCCAAGTACCAGTACAATTTATGGCGGCCGGTGACAGCTATCCGCCAAGCTGAGACAGACAACAATACCGACACCACAGCCGACCCCCTGTGGACTCCGCTGCTAACTACTCCCCCGTTCCCTGAGTACACGTCGGGCCACAGTACCTTTAGCGGTGCCGCAGATCCTGTTATGAGTTCTGTCTTTGGTTCGGATTACGGCTTTGCCGATCGGGGAGACAGGAGTGTCAACACTTTGCGAACCTACCAAAACTTCAGCGAAGCGGCCGATGAATCGGGCATGAGTCGCATTTACGGAGGCATCCATTTCATGAGTGCTAACGTAGATGGTTTAAGTACGGGTAGAAAGCTGGGGAATTATGTTCTCCAGAATTTCTTAACAGCCTAGGAAAGTTGGGACGGGTTTACGAGATTGCTGAGATGTTGCACCATTTTCAATAATCTTTTTAGGAACAGGCAAGATGCCTGTTCCACAAGAAATCAACTCTTTGTGGAACAGGCATCTTGCCTGTTCCTAATTATTCCAGCAATTCTACAGTGCCGAGATACCCGTCTACTCGGACTTTTTGACCGTCTCGCAAGCGAGTTGTAGCTTCAGAAATATTCATAACTGCGGGAATTTTGTACTCGCGAGCGATAATTGCTCCGTGAGATAGTTGGCCACCAACTTCGGCGATAATTGCTGTTGCTCCTAATAGCAGCGGTGCCCAACCTGCATCGGTGTATGGGACTACTGCGATCGCATTTTCTCCTAAATCTGTGCTCGCGGTGCGGCAAATCTTGACAAAGCCTTCGACACGACCAATACTTGCTGGAATTCCCTGGATGATATTAGTTTCTGATGTTGCGGAGTCGATCGCCCTTGTCTGAGAATTTGGCAGCAAATTGCCGTAGACTACGGGGGGAATCTGGCGATCACGATCGGCTACCAGGCGATCGCGCCTTTGGCTAATTGTATCCTTAAACGAAACACTTGCACCGCTACGAATCCACTGCTGAATTTCCCCAAATTCCAGATAAAAAATATCCCCGCTTTCCTCAAACACCTGCATTGCCAAGCCGCAAGCTTCAATCTCCAAAAAAGTCCAGCGCAGGTGAGCCAACAACCGCGCGTAAATTTCGCTAATTTCGTTTTTGACAAGCGCTCTTTCTTGACATTTATCTAATCGCCACTTCTGCGAAAAACTCAATCCTATTTCACCTTTCTCAACTAAATTAGTTTCGGCTTTTTGAGCCATATTTATTAGCAACTTTTGATAAACTTCCGGTTGTTCTCGCCAAGTAGGAACAGCAATATCCGTTCCCACCTCGCTCAAATATCCGTAAATATCAAGCCACTTTTCAAAATCTGCTTGTAAAGCCGGAGTTTCCGCAAATGTCTGTCCTAAATGTGCGACTGAAACAGTTTCGTCAGGCTGCGAAACAGCAGCGTGCCGCAATTTCTGAGCCAACTGCTGTAAAGCTCGCACCGAAGCAATTTCAGGAGCGCTGTCATTAGCCAGCCAGTCATCATTAACTCGAAAAATTGCCTTGCGAATAGCCAGCCCGATCGGCCCTAATATATTGTAGTAAGTAATCGGTTTCAGCCACTCCTGAATTTGCTCCGCTCTCTCCAACAATTCCGTTAAATATTGATAATTGGGCATTGGGCATTGGGCATTGGGAATTGGGCATTGGGAATTGGGCATTGGGAATTGGGCATTGGGCATTAAAATTCCTTTTGACTCATCCTCAATAATTAATCCGTGTATCCGTGTCAAAACCCGTGTCGTGCCTTCCTTCTCCAAACTTTGCAGTGCCGGGAGGAAAATAGAAGTACGATCGCCCTTAAATTCTGCATTCAGCGCCCTCTCCCGCTGCACCAGACGCCACAAACCAGGCAAATTCTGCAAAATCTTCCCCAAAGGCGGCTTGCCCATTTTTTGCCCTCTCAGCAAAAATTCCAAACCCTGCTCCGGCAATCCCATCATCCGAAAAATTTCGCCCAACAAAGTCGCATTAAAATAGGCGTGAGAACCCAGCAAAGTTGCCGTTTCATTAAAGTTTAAGCCACTGGCGCGATCGCCCAAAACCACCTTAAAAATCTCTCCCCAAACCCCGCAAGTTAGCGGCCGATTAATCGACCAAGTTAGGGGGCGAATTGCACCAGGAATTACTTCTGCTGCAATAGTGCGCGTCCAAAAAGGCTGTAAATTAGTAATTGGGCGGCTTTGCAAAATCCAAACTTTTTCCCCGTCCCAACTCCACTCAATATCCTGCGGGATTCCGTGAAAGAATGCTTCAATCGCTTGGGCTTGTTTCACCAATTCTGCTAAAATCGATTGAGCAATAATTGAATTAGTTTGAAGTTCAGTTAATTTTTTTTCTAAGGATTCAGGTTGACTAAAATCAATTTCTAAATGAACCGGAGTAGATTGTCCGCCGACAACAGATTCAGCCCCTCCCGGTAAAGCTTCAATAATAATCTGGGAACCGCCATCTAAAGGATTGCGACTGAACATGACTCCCGCAAATTCGCTGTCAATATAAGGCTGAATTAATACAGCCATTTGGGTGTCTGGCAATTGTCGCTGTCGGCGGTAAGCCACAGCTTCGGAAGTCCAATAAGACTGGCGGCAGCGATTAATTGCATCGAGTAATTCTGCTTCCGTGAAAACAGGGCCAATAGTTTGATATTGTCCGGCTGCAGAACTCGTATCGCCATCTTCTCCGGCAGCAGAAGAACGCACAATCATTCGATTTTGGATTTTGGATTTTAGATTTTGAATGGAAGCATGGGAAATTGACAATTCATCACTATTTCCTCGATGCCCGATGCCCGATGCCCGATGCCCGATGCCCGCTTCTTGGGATAATATCCAACCAGAAGGTACATTAAACCCGGCTCGTTTCAGTTGAGACAATTTAGCTGCTTTATCGCCACAGATTGCAGAATCTAACGAGTCATCAAGAGAAAACAATTGGTCTGATTTAGATAAAGCCATATCATCACCCTGACGAAGACTAATTGTGAAGAGTAAAAAGGCTAATCCTGCTGCTGCTAAAAATTCGGGCATTGATTGACGCCACACCCAAACCCAGATTGGGGTACACAGACACCCGCAACGGGAAGCAAAGAGTCTCGCCCGATCGCCCTTACCCCACCACCGCTGTGCCAAACCCCACACCAGCAGCCCCCAAATGCCCGATGATACCGCCACCGGCGGCGAAAATACCAAAAGACCCCAGACAGCGTTGGTTACGCCTCCACCTCGGGCGATCGCATATCTGCCCGCAACTAGAGGAATTAACAGGGCGATCGCGATCTCCGGTGCATCCGGGAAGCAAAATCGCCCCGCCAAAACCGGCAGAATACCCCTGGCAATTTCCGCCAACACCGCAGCAATTCCCGCTAATTTCCCGCCGTGAATGAAAGCTGCAGACACTCCCACATTCCCCGTGCCCAGCGCCCTCAAATCTCGGCGGCTAAACACTCGCACCGCCCATCCCGTTAGCGGTAAAGCACCCAGGCTGAAACTCGCAGCCAACAGCAATGCTATTGTCCCCAACGGCATAAAATCTGCTCTCCTATTTTCAACCTCTAAACATTATGACGGCAATTCTGTCAATTTTTCTGTCTTCCGATATATCAACCACACGGCATTAGCACTTAAGATAATGTAAAAGTAGAGTAGATAAGGATTTAGCCTAGTCAAGAACCTCAGCCCTGACGGCATGAGGCTTGAAAGAGAAATCTAACAAGCCATCTTGACCCGCCTTGCGTCTTAACTGACTACGTTTTTTGAGTCACGACACCGGGCGAATGCGAAGCTAGTTCCCTGCTCTGTCGCTAGTAGTTAAACAGTTCTAAGGTCACTGGAACCGTGCTGCTAGCCCGCGCAAGCTCAGAAAACATTGGCAAAGCTAACTTTACCCCAGAAATGGGAGATTGATGACAACCATATCCTCACGGGGGGCAACCATACCCCCCTACCCGCAAGGGGATTCAAATTAAATGTAAAGCCGTCCTGTAAGGACGGGGTTTCAGACCCGAGGAATTTTGATGATAGATATCAGCTTGACCACTCCCATAGCAGTTGTTGTTGCACCCATCAAGCTAGTAATGATTGAGCTGCTGATGCAGCAGCCCGTGCCGGAATCAAGTGTCAGCTTGAGCACTCCAATATTAGTTCTTGTTGCTGGCTTTATTGCTGCAGCTACGATCGGCTCGATCGCCTGGTACAACTCCAAGCGCCCACCCGGTTGGGAAGCCAAAGAACGCCCGGATTTTGTACCGAAAGTTGATAAAGACGATTTGATTGCTGAAGTTTCTGAGTCAAAGAAAAAATAGAATAAAGCTGTTTTAGCTCGGAAAAAGCTTTGAGAGGAATAGGAATTACCCTTGCAGATCGCTCCGGTAGGGTGCGCCTTGGCGCGCCTTACGCTATTTAGAAAGGCTTTGAGTGAATAGTTTTAATTGACCGAAAGCACTAATGTCAATAAAGGGAGCGCTCATCCCGCGATCGATCGCTTTCTTTACATTGATACCATATATCATTAGATAGATTTAATCATAGAAATTTAGAAGTTGACTACAGCTTTGGAGTTCTCTTGAGATTCAGCCTCTGTTGGGGGGCGGCGTTTGAGATATCTCACCACTTTTTCGTAAATTTGACTGCTAAGGCGATCGCCCCGACGACAATTTTCCCGTTTGATGTCATAAGTTTATGGTTTCGAGGTATTCGCGATCGCTCTCAACCACTGCGGCTGCTTGAGGCTGTGACTCTGTTTCTAGGCCTAATTCCGTCCGCTTCAAAACCAACAGCGTAATATCATCAAATACTTTTTGATTGCCGATATGTCGCCGCACATCGTCAATCACCGCTTGCTTGATTTCCCCAGCCGATAAATGCCAGTTTTTGCTGATGACTTCACACATCGGCTCCACGCCATATTGTTTTTTCTTAATGTCTTTTGCTTCGGGAATACCATCGGTATATAGCACTATACCATCTCCTAGCTGTAGCTCAATTGAAATATGACTGATGAACTCAGCAATGTCATCGTGGAGGCCAATAGGAAAACCTAAATCCATCGTATCGACACGTTCTACCTGTCCACCGTTTCGCACAATAATTGTTTCTTCATGCTGACCGCTAATGCTGACGAGTCCTTGGGAGTAATTTAAAATCCCTAGGGTGAGGCTTTTGTGAGATTTCATGCGCTGCACGTTTTTGTAAAGGGTGCGGTTGAGCGCATCTAGGAACCGAACCGGGTCTACTTCACGTATCTCCTTGAGGGTACGAACGGCGGTTTGCGCCATCAGCATCAAGATGGCACTTTCAAGTCCATGCCCCGTGACATCGCCGATGCCCAGAGTGACAACGCCATCGGTGTTTAAGACATCATAGTAGTCGCCGCCGACTTCATCGGCGGCCTCCATGTATGCGGCAATATCGAGTCCTTCAATTTTCAGTTCCTCAGCAGTCGGCAGAATCATTTGCTGCATCTGACGCACGATATCCAATTCCGCACCCATGCGGAGATTGTCTTCCTTGAGTCTCTCGTTGAGGGCAATGATTTCTTCGTTAGCGGTTCCTAGTTCTGCGGTGCGTTCTTTAACTTTATCTTCAAGTGTTGCAAAAGACTCCTTTAATTGTCCGCTCATTTTGTTGAATGCAGTTGCTAGATCGTGCATTTCATCAGTCCCCTGGACATGAACAGTTTGATCCCAGTTGCCAGTAGACAACGAAGATGCAGCCTCGCTTAATTGCAGCACAGGCTGAGTTAGTCGCCACGATAACAGCAGGGCAACGATCGAACTGATTATTAGCACCACGGCTGAAACTGTCAGCGACCATAACAGTTGATTCTGAAGCGCTGCCTGCACAGGTTTTGTGGAGAGTGAAACCAGGATTGCCCCTGTTATCTGTCCTGTCTCGTCAATTAACGGCGTGGCAACTTTCAAAAAACCATCTTCTTGATAACTTTGGGTCAGTTTTTGAGCTATACTGTCCTCCAACCTTTGGGTATCTGTTGGACTCAGTATTTGACTCAATCCAGAATTGTCTGCCACACCCGTTGCATTGGTGGTGGCGTTGAGACCGACCACCCAGATGCCACCGATTTCTCCACTCGTTAACAATCGCTTGATCAAGCCATTGATTCCAACTTGTTGGCGCAACCGCTCAATAAACGAAGCGTTATACCCAACCTGCACAATCCGGGGACGATCGACCCCTGCTACTGCCACATATTTGTAGATTTGCTTATCGTACTCTCTCACCTGGGCATCCTGAACAACGGTAGATTTTGCTCCTGTTAGGAGGGGCCAAAACATAGACGCCTGGGGTTGTTTAGCCCGATCAGGACTAAACGTGAACGCGAAGGGAGCATTCTTCAAATAAGCCCGTCCAGTTTCATCCGTAATCCAGAACTCCTCCACGACGGATTTTTTGGCGATCGCACTTAACCGTTGATTGATTTGTTGGGGGCTGAGATTGGCTGCTTCAGCTATAGCAACCAGGTGAGCCGAGATCGTGGCTTGGGCAAGCATATGATCTGCGATCGTATTTTCCACATCTTTGGGAACTTTCTCAACAAACTGAGCACTGCGAGCCAGGGATTGAGCGACTTGCTTACCTTGTGCTTCAGTCTGTGCGAGGAGAGCGTGTCGGGAAGTCCAGGTCAGGAGAGCAACGGTGGGAACAAGGGCAAGGGAAACCAGCCCGATCGTTGTTAAGAGGATTTGTCTTTGGAGTTTCATAAGATTTCCATGAGTGGGTGGGCTATTCAAAGGGTCAATGCTGGCTACAGAAAAATTTGCCCATTGCCGAAGGAAAGATAACCCACCAACCCCACCGCCGCGACGATTTGCAGAACGAAGGGAACGACGAGGGCAGTACGAAGCTGGAATTTACGAGAAGTATTTTTCCAAGATTTCACGGGTATAGCGATTAACTAAGAATAATTACGCCTTTAGCATCGCTTCCAGTTGTTGCGTGGCGTTATTAGAAGTTTCTACCTGTTGCTTCAAAACCCGCAGTGTAATATCATCCCTGGCTTAGCGGGACAAAAACTGCGTTTTAAGCCCAAACGAAGCCTAAACAGGCTTTATATGAAGCTGTAGACATCCCTGTTTTCTTGCGACCCAGATTTCTGAGATTCGCTCTCAGCCGTTTACAGACAATATGCCCTGTACTATACAACTTTTTAGGTCGCATAGGAAAAAGTTTTCCCTCGCAAGCGACACCAATCTGTCGGGAGAGATACGGGCAAAACTTGTGATATAGAAAGATTCAATGTAAGGATTCAGGTCAAAAAAACTTAAGTGGCGGCATCTGGTAAAATAAAGGAATGAAAAAGCCCACAGCCACCAG
>NZ_JAUBTT010000160.1:0-10483 GCF_036705125.1 Microcoleus sp. B7-D4 | reverse complement strand
AGGAGCCGGATGACGCGAAAGTGTCACGTCCGGTTCTGAAGACGAGTGGTTCCCGTGAGGGAATCGCTTAGTTTAACCGTCGCAATCTGGCTCGTTGGTTCACCCTCTCAATGGGAAGCATTCTCGTGCTGTTTGCTGGGGCGATTTATCAGATTGAGGTAAAAGATAAACTAGAGGCGCTCGATCGACTGCTGTATGACAAAACTAGAGTCATGGCTGCCAGCGTGCATTATGAAGTTCGCCAAAACCCGAACCAGGTCGATCTGAGTCATGTTTCCTTGTTAGGCAGTGGTTCGCATCCCCTTGCTGAAGATCTGATTTACGTGCGCTGGTATAACGCACAAGGGCGGCTAGTTCGTTTTTTTGGGAATTCTCCTCCCGATCGGTTAAATACGCCTTTTGATTATCTCACAGTTCGATCGACCGATCCACTTTTGGGAAAAGGAATCTGGCTGCGTCAGGTGACATTACCCGTTGAAGGTAGAACAGGGGTACTCGGTTATCTTCAGGTTGCAACTCCCCTGACCGAAACTCAAAACAGCCTCACTCAGCTTCAGATTGTGCTCACTCTCGCTGTCCCGCTGACACTGGGCTTAATTGCCCTCACAGGTTGGTTTCTCAGCGGGCTGGCGATGCAACCGATTCGGCAAGCCTATCAGCAGCTTCAGCGCTTTACAGCCGATGCCTCTCACGAGTTGCGATCGCCCCTGTCTGCCATTCTCACTAATGCCCAGCTTGGGTTGCTCATCGCGGCTGATGATTCACGTTACCATCCTCCCTTAGAAAACATTGTAGATACCGCAAAATCAATGGGAGCGCTCGTGAATAATTTACTGCTGTTGGCTCGTCATCAGGGGCGACTTGCACCGGAATCGCTCAGGTTAATCAATCTCAACGAGCTCCTCAGCAATTTAGCAACCCAGTTTCTCGCACTTGCAGAAGCCCAAAATATCAAACTTACCTGCGAATCACCGGAACAACGGATTGAATTATTGGCTGACCCTGATTTGCTACGGCAAGTAGTCGAAAACTTGCTTTACAACGCCTGTAAATATACTCCCATTGGCGGAACTGTAAAGATACGCCTAGTTCTTCATTCCAATTTGGCAGTTATTCAGATAATCGATACGGGAATCGGTATTTCAGAAGCGGACTTACCCTATATTTTTGATCGCTTCTATCGAGTAGACACCGAGCGATAGCTCGATAGTGGTGGATTTGGACTAGGGTTAGCGATCGTCCAACAAATTGTCAAGGCACACAGCGGACAAATACAGGTGACGAGTGCAGTGGGCCTGGGCTCAACGTTCCAGGTTGAACTGCCGCTCAAACCTTATCACTAAGCCGCCTCAAACGAGAGAGAAGGTACACTCTGCTTTATACGTAACTGTAATGTATAGCGGTTCTCAATAAAATGAGGTACACACCGCTCGCAACTGATGCCCTATGCCCTATGCCCTATGCCCTATGCCCTATACCCGCGAGAGCACCTCATGTTACTGAGAAAGGCTATATGTGGTGTATTTGGATGAATGCCGATGAAGCTGAAACATGATTTCTGGGTTGGTTTGGCGATCGCCGCGATCGTCCTGAGCTCTTGTTGGGACCAAACTACCTCACAAAGACAACAACCCGATATAAAACGTGAAATTTCACTGAAAGCAGTCCCGTTAGATAAAACAAAAGTTGTGATGGGACAAACCGTATATGTCCCTATTTACTCACATATTTATCACTACAATAGCCAGGATCAGATCATGAATTTGTCAGCCACGCTCAGTATCCGCAATACGGATCTGACAAATTCGATTATTATTACTTCGGTGCGTTACTACGATAGTGATGGGAAATTGATTAGGCACGACATTAAGAGTCCAGTAGAACTCAAGCCCCTTGCTTCCACAGACTTTTTTATTGCAGCAGATGATACAAGTGGAGGCTCAGGTGCAAACTTTATTGTGGAGTGGGTTGCAGAAAAAACGGTTTATGAGCCTGTCATTGAAGCTGTCATGATTAGTACCTCTTCTTCTCAGGGCATTTCATTTATCAGTCCCGCTAAAATTCTCAAGCAACACAAGATGCAAAACTGATTTTACAGAATTAAATTATTGCTTTACAAGGTAGTTTGGGACGAGGGTAGAATGGATTGAGGGATTGCTAGCAAAAGGTTGTATTTTGCCAATAAAATGTCCATAGGTCAATAGAGTTCACATAAGACACTCATGGAGACAAAACCCTGTGAAAAACAGATCCTGCGTTGGCGACTCCTGCCCGAAGGGCTTATGTATCGCGCAAAGCTCTCTTCGGACAAAAAAACATTAACTGAACCGTATTGGTCTAGAGACAATGTGCTGTTTGTTATACTGATTTTTGGGAATATTATTCAGAACTGCTACCTTTTAAAAGACATCGACCTGTAGGTAAAAAATCGGGGAAAACCACTTATAGTGAAACACTTAATAATACTTTACGCCCGTGAATTTCTCGTTTGGTTGGTAAAACCTTGTCTTTCTCAAAAAAACTGTCAAACCATATTGGGGCAATTTTTAACTTTGTACCTCACTATAATTTTTGCATAAAAAAACGATATCATTACTGTGCATGACTACCCAACTTTTTTCTGTTAAGATTAGAGAGCTTGAGGGTGAATACTAAAAATATAAATGAGGACTTAGGGTATGCAAAAGCGACAATTGGGAACATCACAAATTCAGATTACCCCGATAATTATGGGGACTTGGCAAGCTGGGAAGCGGATGTGGGTGGGAATTGAGGATGCTGAAACTGTCAAAGCAATGCGCGCGGCTTTTGAGGCAGGTATTACCACCTTTGATACGGCTGAGGTTTACGGAGAAGGGCATTCGGAACAAATTATCGGTCAAGCACTTTCAGATGTGCGATGGCAAGTAGTTTATGCTAGCAAAGTTTTCGCCAACCACCTGAAACCCGATTTGTTAATCGAAGCGTGCGAGCGATCGCTAAAAAACCTCAACACCGATTATATCGACCTTTACCAAATCCACTGGCCCGCTGGCACTTGGGATTCCGAGTTAGTGCCAATTGCAGAAACAATGGACGCCCTGAACAAGTTAAAAGAACAGGGAAAAATTCGGGCGATCGGCGTTTCCAACTTTTCCCGCGCCCAAATAGAAGAAGCCGCCCAATACGGACGCATCGACAGCTTGCAACCGCCATATTCTCTGTTTTGGCGCTGGGTAGAAAAAGATGCGATGTCCTATTGTGTGGACAATCATATCTCCATCATTGCCTATTCATCTCTAGCTCAAGGAATATTGACAGGTAAATTCGGGCCAGAACACAAGTTTGAAGAAGGCGACCACCGCGCAAAAAATAAGCTGTTCATCAAAGAAAATTACGATCGAGTGCAAACAGCATTAAATCAACTCAGGCCAATTGCCGATCGCCACCAGATAAGCTTGGGCAACTTAGCTTTAGCCTGGTTGATTTCCCAGCCACAAACAAATGCAATTGTCGGCGCGCGCGACGGGGAACAAGCAGCCGAAAATGCTAAAGCTGCTGAGGTAAAATTGAGTGAAGAGGAATTAAAAGAGATTGACGCGATCGGGCGAACCGTCACCGATCATTTAGACGATAACCCCGTTATGTGGAATTTTTAAAAGAGTTAATTCAGGACTAGCAAAACCTCTATCTGTAGGGTGCGCCGGGCCCCGCACCTTACCCCTATAATTCGCGCGTAAAACCCCTCTGAGAATAAGTCCTATAAATTTTATAGAGTCGGGCAAGAGGTATAATATTTACTGCCTCCTGCAAATATTCAAAAACATAAAAACTAAAATCCGTAATCCCAAATCCAAAATCTAAAATCTAAAGAGGTATAATATTTATTGCCTAGTGCAAATATTCAAAAACATAAAAACTAAAATCCGTAATCCCAAATCCAAAATCTAAAATCTAAAATCTAAAATCGAATGAGTTACTGCCTAAACCCCAACTGTTCCAAGCCACAAAACCCTCCCGCAGCCAAAATTTGCAGGAATTGCCGTTCAAAACTACTGCTGCGCGATCGCTACCGGGCTATAAAGGCGATCGGGCAAGGCGGTTTTGGTAGAACATTCCTCGCCGTTGACGAAGACAAACCCTCAAAACCTCGCTGCGTCATCAAACAATTTTTACCCCCAGAAATCCAACTCATCCCATCAGCAAGCAATCGCAACAGCAAAAAAGCAGCCGAACTTTTTGAACAAGAAGCAATGCGATTAGACGAATTGGGCAAACACCCTCAAATTCCAGAACTATTAGCCTATTCCATCCAAGACAGCAGACAATATGTAGTCCAAGAATTTATCGACGGGCAAAATTTAGCACAAATTGTAGAAACAGAAGGCACATTTACAGAAAATCAAATTCAAGAATTACTCAATAGTTTATTACCCGTCCTTCACTTCATCCATTCCCACAACGTTATTCACCGAGACATCAAACCCGGGAACATCATCCGCCGCGCCGACAAACAATTAGTTTTAGTAGACTTTGGCGCCGCAAAAATTGCCACAGGTACAGCATTACTCAAAACAGGAACCAGCATCGGCAGCCCCGAATACATCGCCCCCGAACAAGCTAGAGGCAAAGCATTTTTTACCAGCGATTTGTACAGTTTAGGCGTAACTTGTTTGTATTTGCTAACTCAAGTTTCCCCTTTTGACCTCTTCGATCCTGGTGAAGATGCCTGGATATGGCGGCAGTATTTAGCCAACAACCCGGTGAGTGAACAACTCGGGAAAATTTTAGACCAAATGATTGAAAATGCTACCAACCGCCGCTATCAAACGGCTGTTGAAGTATTAAAAGAAATTAATCCCCAAGTGGCGATCGATCTAGCAATTCCTCAAACAAATTTCAAGTTAGTTAAACCCGGCAAAACTCCCGCCCACCCCCAACAGCAAACCTATAACTGGCAATGTCTTCACACCCTAACAGGTCACAAAAATTTAATTTACTCTGTTGCTTTCAGCCCCAACGGAGAAGTTGTAGCCAGCGGCAGCGATGACAAAACAATCAAGCTGTGGGGAGTAGGAGACGGGCAAGAAATAGTGACTCTTACAGGTCATACTAACTCAGTTTATACAGTAGCTTTCAGCCCGGACGGACTAATGCTAGCCAGCAGCAGCCACGACAAAACTGTTAAACTTTGGCGGATGAAAGATGGACAAGAAATCCGCACCCTGATCGGTCACACTAACTCAGTTTACAGCGCAGCTTTCAGTCCCGATGGCGAAATTATTGCTAGCAGCAGTTGGGACAAAACAATCAAGATTTGGCGAGTCAAAGACGGGCAAGAAATTCGCACCCTTGCGGGTCACACTAATTTAGTTTATTTTGTTGCTTTTAGCCCGGATGGGGAAACTCTTGCTAGTTGCAGTTGGGACAGAACAATCAAGATTTGGCGAGTTAAAGATGGGAAGCTAATTCGCACACTTACAGGTCATACAGACTCCGTTCGCTGCATAGCTTTTAGTCCAAATGGAGAGTTTTTGGCTAGCGGTAGCCATGACAATACTATTAAAATTTGGTGGGTAAAAGATTGGCAAGAAGTTTTAACTATCACAGGACATTCTTGGTATGTTGATTCTATTGCTTTTAGTCCCGATGGCGAGATTCTGGCTAGTAGCAGCAATCAAACTATCAAAATTTGGCGGGTTAGAGATGGTGGAGAAATTTGTAATATTTCCGGGCATACAAATTCGGTTTATTCCGTGAATTTTAGCCCGGAAGGAGAGTTTTTGGCTAGCGGCAGCAGTGATAAAAGTATTAAGCTTTGGCAGAATACCATGTTTGTTTGATTAACCACGATCGAAATTGTTTGTAGTCGGTGGGCGGGGGCAGGTTTATGATAATTGTGGGTTTTAGGCGATTATTGTTGGTGAACCTGCCCCTACAGGAATTATGGTCAATTCACCGGACACGATATGATTCAACCGTTCTCCCTTTCAATTTTTTGCCGCAACTCCCGAATGACTGTACTTGTAGGGCGATCGCGCGACATTGGCCAGCATTCCTCCACAATTTCTGATAGATTAAAATTGGAAAAATAACGGCTAACTGAACTTTCTACATATCGATCGTTTTGCAAGTCGTAAATTCTGAGCTTATTTTTCTTAAACAGCCACACTTCCGGCACTTGATAAGGCAAGTAATCATCTAAATCCGTGTAGCTAGTTACGTCTACTTCGATTACTAGATCGGGCGGCGGTTCAACACCCCAAGCAATCCGATCTTTACCAATAATTGTCGCACAACTATCGATATAAAAACAATAATCTGGTTCAATTCCTCTTACCTCCGGCAAATCCATCGTAATTGGTGTAAACGCTTCATAATCTCGCCCCAAGTAATCTAGGAAAACCATTGCCACCATTGCAATAATATGAGATTGTTTTCCGTGTACTGGTAAAGGGGACATTAACAAAATCTCTCCTGGTCGATATTTGATGCGTGGAATCTGACGATCGCCCAATTGTGCTACAAGTGCTTGGTAATCCTGCCAGTTTCCGGCAAATTTTATAAGTGTTCCTGGGCGCAAATGAATTTTTTCTGGCGTGACAACTGCAAACATAAAACTTATACCTCCTGACTGAGGATGTGTGTTTTAAACAACTAAAAGCTATTATCAATCTATCTGCTTCACCACCTCCCAGGCCAACCCTAGCACCTCTGCAATTTGCTCATCCTTCAATCCCAACTGTCGTAATTTACCAACCATTTCAATTTTAACTTGATTCGTGCCATCCTGGTAGTCGGGAGTCGGAGGCTGACTTTTATCTGGGGTAGGAGTGGATAGTTCTGAGCAAGCATTGATATAGTTAATTGTGTTGCTATCACCCTCAATATTATTACTATTATTTAAAGCAATCTTTATAGTTGATTGCCGTTTTAGGACAGATTTAAGATTACGTTTATCAACTGATTCGCCGAAAACATCAGATAACATATGCAAAAGCTTGTAACCTACATCCTTAGCATGACCCGCCGTACAGCCATAAGTATATGCAATATCAGAATACTTTTGTCGCTTCAGTATTCGGGAGCATCTCACCTTTGCGGCCAAGCTAGAAATTGGAGTTTTGAGGCAGGAGGCAGGAGGCAGGAGGCAGAAGGAAAGAGGAAGAAGGAAGGAGCCACAAGAAGGAAGGAGCCAGAAGAAGTATTTTTACAAATATGAGATGCTCCCCAGTATTCCCTCGATAATTCCGCGCTGCAAGTCATTGAGATGTTTGCCAGTCTTCGCGCAGACCACTTCATCTACAAATTGCAAGGTATGGGCAGTGTCCATCAGTAGGGGTGTCAGAAAACTCTAGTTAGTATACCCGACTTTATCCGTCTTTATCAGTCTTTTTCCGCCTTGCATAGCGATTTTAGAAAGACCCGTCTTTTTCCGTCTTTTTTCGCTTTGCAGTTTTGTGCGATCGGTCTATGATGTGGAAAAGGATAAAAATTAGTTTCATCGTCTGTATTGGTGAACAGAATTTCATCTACCAGTTTTCAGGCTTCTGCAATGTCTATCGCTCGGTCAGATAGGCAGGTTTTTCCGATATTATCCGATATTTGGGACATTTGAGCAAATTTTTCTGGAAAAGTTCAGACTCAATCCGACTGACAGGGCGATCGGGCTTGGGTTTGGATTGGGAAGGTATTGTTTGACACTTAGATTGTTAAATATGAATCCGTAAAAGGAGATAAGTATGAAAAAATTGATTGTGGGCATGATTTCTGGAGTTGGAATTTTTGCTTCTGCATTACCAGGGGTAGATCAGAATCCACCACCTCCAAATATTCCATCTGGTATCTATGCGAGTCAAGGTCACAACTATTACTGGAATAACACCGAGAAAACTTCGTGTCACATTGTCAATCCTCCCCAGTTGAGGCTATTTGTTAATAGAGGTATGCCGAGTAGAGGAAATGCACCTTTTACTCCCTATAATTTTCGAGGTGGTTGTCTATGGCATCAAGGGCTTTATGTGCCACCAAACAACCAAGGCAGAGTGATGTACATCAACTCCAGTAAAGAGATTTGCCACGTAGCACCGTCATTGTTCGGATTGTTACGCCAGCAATTTGGAGCGCCGCTGGGAGGTCTTTCTCTAGAAGTTATCTCTCAAGGTTTGACAAATATTGGTACTTGCCCCAATCCTGGATAAAATCTTGGGTATTATGGCCTCTATCACCTTACAAAGATGCCGGCCAATCCCCATTCTATTAGCCTGAAGTTCCCCCCGTAGAAGGGATGTTCAGATCTAGCAAACCCCTACGCTGCAAGTAAAAGTCAGCTTTTTGCACCCTTTCTCGTACCCATGTATCTTAAGATTGTCTTAAGATTACCTGATCGGCAGGTGTGGCATAATAGTAGCCATGTATATCGAACGTGTTCCCAACAGAAATTCTCCGCCAGCCGTACTGCTTCGCGAGTCCTACCGCGAAGGTGGAAAAGTACGTAAACGCACCCTGGCAAACTTATCAAAATTACCAGACCATGCCGTAAATGGTCTGCAAGCCTTGTTAAAAGGTGGCGTCACGATCGCCTCCTTACCTGACTCTTTTAAAATTACTCGCTCCCGCCCGCACGGCCACGTAGCTGCAGTATTGGGCAGCCTGAAAAATACTGGCTTACACAATTTAATTAGTTCCGAAAATAGCCGCAACAGAAGATTAGTATTGGCGATGATAATCGCCAGAATTATCGACCCGCGATCGAAACTTGCTACAGCCAGAGGATTCAACGACGAAACTTGTTTCTCAAGTATTGGCAAAATTTTGGGAATCGAGGGTGCCGATGAAGATGAATTATATTTGGCAATGGACTGGCTCTTATCCAGACAAGAGTCGATCGAGAATAATTTGGCTTCCATTCATTTAGCATCATCAACCTTGGTGCTGTATGATGTATCGAGCAGTTACTTTGAGGGCAAAACTTGCCCGTTAGCCCGGTACGGTTACAATCGGGATGGCAAAAGAGGTAAATTGCAGATTGTATTTGGATTAATGTGCGATGCTTCTGGCTGCCCGATCGCAGTTGAAGTATTTGAGGGCAATACTGCTGACCCAAAAACCTTAAGCAATCAAATTACCAAGCTCAAAGAAAGATTTGGGATTGCCAAAATAATTTGGGTGGGCGATCGAGGCATCATTTCTTCAACCACAATTCAAAAACATTTTCAAACCGCCGATCGTAGTTTCGATTGGATTAGCGCCCGGAGGGCGGTACAAATCCGCAGCTTGGTCGAGCAAGAATCGATTCAACTATCTTTATTTGACGAACAAAACATCGCTGAAATCTCGTCAGAGGACTATCCGGGAGAACGGTTAATTGCTTGCCGCAATCCCCTGCTAGCAGCAGAGCGAGCCAAAACCCGAGAAGAATTGTTGCAAGCAACTGAAAAAGAACTATCCAAAATAGTTGCTGCGACAACGAGACAGAAAAAGCGTTTAACAGGGGCATCAAATATTGCCCTGAAAGTGGGAAAGGTGGTGAATCTTTACAAAGTTGCCAAGCATTTCACGCTGGATATTCAAGAGAACAGTTTTAGTTACGAAAGAAACACGCAAAGTATTGACAGCGAAGCTGCATTAGATGGGTTATATGTGATTCGGACTTCAGTCGAGTCTGAGCTTTTATCGGCAACAGAAACGGTGAGGGCGTATAAAAGCCTATCTCAAGTAGAGCAGGCTTTTCGGAGTTTTAAGACTGTGGATTTAAAGGTGCGACCGATTTACCACCGCAACAGCGATCGAGTTAGGGCTCACGTGTTTTTATGTATGTTAGCCTATTACGTAGAATACCAGATGCGTTCTCGATTAGCACCAATGCTGTTTGATGAAGACGATTGGGAATCGGCCCACCACAAACAAACATCTGTGGTAAAGGCAACCAAAAGCGATCGGACTAAGGCTAAAGCCAGGACTAAGCGGACTGCCGATAATTTACCAGTGCATAGCTTCCAGACTTTACTAGCTGATTTAGGTACGATCGCCCATAATGAAATTGTAGGAAGCATTGAGGGTGCGAGTTGGGTTTTTGACAAGATTACTCAACCGACAATCGTGCAACAAAAAGCTTTGGATTTGCTGGGTGTTCCCCTAATTTGTACCCAGTAGAACCGGAGCCTACATCTTTCAAAAGCTTGCTACTCCATCAATACGCCTTTTGTCAATGGGGGAACTTCAGATTAGCAAGGCGATCGCACTTCGTCACCTATTTATCTCCTTACCAGACAACAGGAGATGAGGGGGTAGATACGATCGCCCCTTACTTTTTTTATTGATAGGCGATCGATCAAAAGTGTGGAGGCGATCGACCCTTGTCTTTTTTCACCGACAGGGCGATCGATATTGAAATTAGAACTTTCGAGTTTGTGGTGATACAATAGCTGGTAGTCCTATTTAGTAAAGGATAGAGAAAAAGCAGACATATTCAACAACTCGAAGGCTCAGAACGAATCAGTGC
>NZ_JAUBTT010000013.1:81920-110736 GCF_036705125.1 Microcoleus sp. B7-D4 | reverse complement strand
TTCCCTGAAACGTCCCAACGTTGGAGTGTTTTTACTGACAATCCCAGCTTTTTTGCGAAAACGCGCGAGCTTAAACACAATGGTACACCGCATATTTGTCTATAAGTGTATCATTTTGTCTATTTATTTGGGCTCTACCGAACCTACTATGTAAAAAAGTTAATAATTTTTATAAAAATTAACTATAAAATATAAACATTAGGCGCGGGCAAAGCAGTTATATATTGACTTACAGGGCTTTTTGTAGTATAATAAAGTTAAATTTTAGAGAAATTAAGATAAAAATTATACCTATGGCTTCCAATCCTCAACTTCATCTAATGACGAAACTCCTTAATATTGAGGGAGTGACAGTCAAAAGTTATCAGATTATTGAAAATATAGGAATCACGATTTACTTAGATAATAACAACAAAAAAGCCATTTGTCCCGACTGTGGTCAGAAAACTGATAAACTCCCTCAAAATCATTATTATGTAGTGAGGGATTTGCCGTTTGGAGAGCAAAAAGTATATTTACAAGTAAATCGCCGTCAGATGAGGTGTGAAGGTTGCCCAAAAAAATTTAGTGAAGACTTAGAATTTGTTAAAAAAACTAGAACCTATACAGAGAGGTTGAAAACAAAGATTTTGTCAGAATTATTAGAAAGCGATATTAAAAATGTGGCTCAAAGGAATGGAGTCAGCGAACAAGAAATAGAAACCATGTTAAAAGAATGGGGAAAGGAATTGCTCAGACAAAAACCATCAGGATTAAAAAGGCTAGGAATTGATGAAATTGCTGTAGTAAAAGGACAGAAAAATTATTGTGTAGTTTTAGTAGATATCGATAAAAAAATTATAGTAGGAATGGTCAAAAATCGAACTCAAGTGGAAATACAAAAATACCTAGAAGCCTGGGGAGAAGAGGTTTTAGACCAAATAGAAGCCTGCAGTATAGATATGTGGAAACCTTATAAAAATGTCTCAGAAGCTTTAATGCCACAAGCAGAAGTTGTGGTCGATAGATTTCATGTTATGAAGCAAGTAAATGAAGAATTAGATGGAGCTAGAAAAAAGATTAAGGAAGCAGCCGTTGCCTTAAAAAATAACTCGGAAAAAGAGCGACTACTCTCCGGAATAAAAAAAAGTAAATATGTCTTACTAAAAAATGAAGAGGATCTCACTGACCTCGAAAAAGAGCAGTTAGAATCACTCAAAAAAGTTGCTCCTACATTACAAAAAATGCATCAAATGAAAGAAGAGTTTAGACAAATTTTTGAAGCCCCAAAAGATTGGGTAGAAGGATTATTGAGTTTAAGTGATTGGTTAAAAGATGCAATTTCCGTTTTCCCCAAAAGCTGTGGGACAATTATTAGGTGGATTGGAGAAATTATTGCGTATTTTGATCGGAGGACTACTCAAGGAGTTGTGGAAGGAATTAATAACAAATTAAAGCTCATCAAAAGAAAAGGCTATGGGTTGAGAAATTTTGACAACTTTATTCTTAGGAGCTTCTTACATTGGCATTTTGCTAGTTAGTTTTACATACTAGGTTCGGTAGAACCTTTATTTGCTACCTAGGGACTAGCTCCGTCCCGAATTGGCAACCAACGCTGTTTACAAACTCATCGGCAACAAAAAAGTCACCGACAATGGAGAAGTCACCGACAACGCAGAAGTCATCGCCAACTACGGGTACTTCACCCAAGAAAACCTCAAGCAAATCTGGCGCGACAGGGAATACCAAGACTTGCACGACGAACTGCTGCACTTGATGAAACACTTCAAACTGTGTTACGAAATCCCCTGCCAACCCGGACAATATATCGCCCCGCAACTTCTCCCCCTCGAAACGCCCAACTACACCTGGGATGACGCCGATAACCTGATTTTGCGCTACGAATACGACTTCATACCCAAAGGCATCATTACCCGCTTCATCGTAGAAATGCACTTGTTAATCTACCGCCCTCAATCCGGTTTACCAAAGGGTAGGGGGGATATTGTCTGGCGCGATGGAGTCATCCTCGCCGACAATTACGCTAAAGCCGAAGTTATCGAGAATTACCACCAACGAGAAATCCGCATTCGAGTTTCTGGCAAGCGGAAAGAATTTCTTTTAGACCGTATCCGCCACGAAATCTGGAAAATTCATGCTACTTACGACAATCGCCTAAAATATCAAGAACTCATCCCCTGCAATTGTCACCAATGCAAAGGCAGCCAAGACCCTCACCTCTACGATTTTGAAGCGCTGCGCCGCCGTTTGGCAAACCATCGCTACGAAATCGAATGCGACAAATCTTATCAAATGGTTCAGGTGCGCCGCTTGATGGAAGATTTCCCCGACAATTTGCAACAATGGGAAGAAAAAGAGCGAATTTATGGAATCGATCGACCTGACTTGGTAGATAATTCTAGCATTCAATTTAATATCAATATCGACGGTAAAAAAATGACTGAAACTTCTTCCAAAACCAACAACTTCAACGGCCCGATGTCTGCTGGTGTTATCAACAGCGATAACGCTGAAGTTAAAAACAATCAATTTACTCAAATTAATAACGCTGATACAGCAGAAATCCTGAAATTAATCGCATCTCTGCGTGCAACCTGCGTGCAGTTTCCTGAAGATGTTCGTGGCGATCTAATTATCGATATCGAAGATGTCGAAGCCGAAATTCAGAAACCGGAAAGCCAATGGAATAAAGACAGATTAAATAAAAGTTTAAAAGCTATTGTAACGGCGGCGGCGGCGATCGGATTTGGCATCGCAGGTGTCACAGAATTTGCGAATACGGCCATCGATGTTGGCAACAAACTGGGTATCGAAATCCAGCTACCGCCAGCGCGCTAAATAAGTTATGCAAGGCATACGCATCAGCCCAAAGAAACCGGGTTTTTTACCTAATCTGTGGGTAACAACCCAGGATTTTGGGAAAAAACCCGGTTTCTGATTCTACGCATCAGCCCAAAGCCTCGATCGCCCGCGTCGCATTTCCCCCCGATCGCCCCTCACCCCGCCCGGAATTGCCTTTAATCAGTTAAAGTAAGAAAAATAAGCGCAAGTACCGTCACTTTTGAGCGACAATGGCATCCTCTTCCTCTGTAGCAGTTCGCGAACTCCCCTTATTTCCGTTGCCGGAAGTGGTTCTATTTCCAGGTAGACCACTCCCACTGCAAATCTTCGAGTTTCGCTATCGAATCATGATGAATACGATTCTGGAGGGCGATCGGCGTTTCGGTGTACTCATGTGGGACCCCAACCAAAACAAAGTCTCTGCCGTTGGCTGTTGCGCCGAAGTGATTCACTGTCAGCGCCTCCCCGACGATCGCATGAAAATTATGACCCTCGGACAGCAGCGGTTCCGAGTCCTCGACGCCGTTCGCGAAAAACCCTATTTAGTCGGTCTAGTAGAATGGATGGAAGATGAACCGCCGCAAAAAGACCTCAGACCTTTGGGAAAAGATGTCGAACAACTGCTGAGAGATGTAGTTCGCCTTTCCAGCAAATTAATGGATCAGCCGATCGACCTGCCCGAAGACATTCCCAGTTTGCCTACAGAATTGTCCTACTGGGTAGCCAGCTACCTTTACGGCGCAGCGACAGAACAGCAAACTCTTTTAGAATTGCAAGATACTGCTGCGAGATTGGAACGCGAAACCGAAATTTTGACTTCTACTCGCAATCACTTGGCCGCGAGGACTGTACTTAAAGATACCCTCAAGTAGTCAATGGGGCAGGCAAAAAGTACGATCGGTTTTGCCTGCATGGAAGCAAGAATCACACAGAGTCATACCATTTTCGATTTTCGATTTTCGCATTGGAGATTAAATAATTGAGAATTAATAGACCTTTTACACAAATATTTAGAAACGGGCAAGATGCCCGTTCCACAAAAATAAATTATTCTGTGGAACGGGCATCTTGCCCGTTTCTAAATTAGATGCTTGTGTTAGAAAATCACGACCAACCGAAACCCTACGATGCAGTTAGAGGCGGTCAACTGCCACCTCCTGTGGGCGGTGTAGTGCTCGGCGGACTAGCAGGAGTTAAACATCGGCTGTCTAGTTCTGTCAACGAACATCGAATTGCCTCCCTGAGAGAGACCTTGAATTACGGCGATGCTGGCTTAAAAATAGTCATCCAGATTTGTCAAAGCGAAACAGGGCCAGTGCAGCGGGCGGCCTGCGATTTGCTTCGACAAAGGCTGAATTCGATCGCCCGCGAAAAATTACAGGCCTTTGTAGCTTCAAGTTCAGATGCAGAAGCTGAGTTAGACAGCACGGAAAAAATATTAAAGCACTCATCCGGTGCAGTCTCAGAAAAAAATTACGATCGGCAAATGTCCGAAGCCCAGTTAATATTTGAGACAATTACGCAGCAAATGCAACCAAATTTGTTGCTATTAGAAGCACTGGTAGCCTCTGTAGAACGCGAAGAATTTACCAGTGAACTGATGAATCTTTGGGAACTATTAATCTTAGAAATTCAGGAACCTCTCAAAGAACTGCGTCAGGCTGTTGGCAGTGCGATTTCCGCCCAACTGCGGATTCAGTGGCTGTACAATCAAGCTGAATCTCAAGCCAACCAGTGGCAGCAGCGAGCTTTGCTAGCTCTTCAGACACAGGATGAGAATTCAATCCGCCTAGCTGTGGTTCGCCAGCAGGTTCAATTCGATCGGGCTGCAGAACTAAAAATTGACTTAGACTACCAAACTGTGCGAGTAGAAACTCTCAATCGCAACTTGCTGGCTTTGGAAAGTAAGATTGCTCAAGCTAATTCCAAGAAAGAGATCCTCAAGATGCAGCTTCATTTTGCTAAGGTACAGCAGCAAATAGACTTCACTTTCAGCCAAGTCAATAGTATATTTTTTAGCCCTTAGTTGTCGGATTCTCCGGTTATATATTGCGTGAACTCAAACTTGTCTGACGCAAAAATGTATGGCCCCACTTAAAATTGCCTCATCTAACTTAGCTCCTTCGAGATTAGCGCCGCACAAAAATGCCCCGCTCAAATTAGCACCCCTCAAGTCAGCTCCTCTCAAGTCAGCGCCCTCAAGGTTACTTTCACACAAAAAAGCGTTTCTCAAGTCGGCTTTGTTCAGGCTCGCTCCCCGCAGTCTTGCCTCGCTTAGATTGGCTTTTTCAAGGTTTGTATTGTCCAAGCAAGCATCTAGGAGGTTTGCTTCCATCAAGTTGGCGTTTTCCAAGTTTGCTCCGATCAAATTAACACCAATCATTTTGGTGTCGCTCAAGTTGGCTTTTTTCAGGTTTGCGTCAATCAGGTCAGCTCCTGTTAATCTTGCGAAAGTTAGATCGGCTCCGCTCAGGTTAGCTCCATTTAGGTTGGTCATCACCAGACAGGCATTCTTGAGCTTGGCACCTATTAAGTTTGCCCCCCTTAAGTTGGCCAGGGCAAAATTTATTTCCTTGAGATTCGCACAGGCTAGATTAATATGAATTAGGAAAGCTTCTCGCAAAGAAGCCTCTTTCAAGTTGCTTTCATGAAAATTTCTTTCTCCGGCTGCGTATCGCTTGAGAAGTTCATCCGCATTCATCTCGCCAGCCTCCTAAGTTTTACTTAAAAATAAATTATACTACTGACAGTACATTGTAGCAACCAAATATTTTTAAAGTTTCTGTGTGATTTTTTAATTCATCGAGTGCCGAGCGAACAAATGCTTGGCAGGCGTTAGCCTCAACGTCCATAAAGAAAATATATTCTCCGAGGGATCTTTTAGTCGGTCTAGATTCAATCCGACTTAAATTAATACCGCGACTGGCAAATACTTGCAAAGGTTTTACCAGTGTTCCCGGCATATTGGCAGGTACGCTAAAAGCTAGTGAGGTATGGGTGCAATTAGACGGTGAAGCATCGAGGATCAACTTAGAAGCAGATTGGGTAAGGGATTTAAGGGATGAGTGATCCCCTGGTTCTACGTTGGCGATTTCTCCAAAACTCCTGCTGAGTACCCAAAATCGAGTGTAATTATCGGGATAATCATTAATGGGGTGAGCTAACACTGGCAAATTGTAAAGTTCAGCCGCTCTTGGCGAAGATATCGCTGCTACATTTGTATCTTCCAGATATTGCAATGCTTCCGTGGTTGAATTGGCCGGAATTAATTGAGCTGAGGGAATAAACTGCCCCAACCATACCTGACACTGAGCTAGCGCTTGCGGGTGAGAGTAAACTTTTTGAATCTCGTTAAAATTTTTAGCATTGGACACTAGCGCGTGGGAAATTGGCAAAACTAAGGCGTGTTGAATGCGGAGTTGATCGAGTCGCCACAGTGTGTCTAAGGTGACAGTCACGCTGCCTTCGATCGAATTTTCGACGGGCACCACTGAATAGTCAACCTGCCCTAGGGCCGATGCCTCTAGCGCTTGAGAAATGGTGGAATAAGGACACAGGGTGCATTCCAAGTTAGTATTCAGGCTCAACCAATTGACATAAGCTAGAGCCGCTGTTTCTGCATTTGTACCAACAGGGCCGAGATGTGCGATCCTCTTCGAGGGCTTCGCTAACGAAATTTTCATTTAGAGGCAATTTTAGGTTACAAATGTTTGCTTGACTCTCATCAGCTAGGAAGTATGATGAAAAATTAGCGATGTCCCGAAAGCTTTTATCAGTGATTTCTCGGATGACATTGCTGGGTACGCGACTTAGGGGGCAACTTATGTCACCTTAAAAAAGGTGATAGTTTATTAAGATATGCTTAGGAATCCTATATTTTGATATTTTCTCATGTATACCCGCTTTAATGCTTCCCAATCCGTTGAGCTCGCCGTACCAGAGGAACGGGTTCCCATTCAACATTATCTGCGCCAGCCGAGGCGACTGGTGAATGCCCTTGTCGATCAAAGTCGCACAGAACAGCTAAACGATGACTGTTTCCGCCTGAAAATGCGACCGTTACAATTTATGATGCTGAGCATTCAACCCACAGTAGACATGAGGGTGTGGGCCCAGTCGGATGGCACCATCAATTTGGAGTCCGTCGCCTGCGAAATTCGTGGCGTGGGTTATATCAACGATCGCTTTGCTCTCAATCTCAAAGGAAAGCTTTGTGTACACCAAAGCAGCGGGGTAGCATACTTGAAGGGAAAAGCGGATTTGGAAGTGCAAGTAGAATTACCGCCACCGTTTTGGCTGACGCCCAAACCCATTTTAGAAGCAACGGGGAATGCTTTGCTCAAGAGCGTACTGCTGAGCGTCAAACAGCGGTTGATGCACCAGTTGCTCTTAGATTACCGCCGCTGGGCAAGCAGCGAAAGTGAGCTAAGATCGATCGATATCCCCCCAATCTTATCTTTAGAAGGGTGAAATCCTACTAGAGAAGCTGTTAATTAATGTATAGGGATATTTAGCCACAAATCAGACCACTTACCACAATATTTATTAGTTAGACCCTGGAATTGGGCATCGGTCGCTTTGTGGGAACTAGCCAGCAGGGATAGATAGCTGCGGGTCAGTCAAGATCGATTTGAGTGATCCCTCCAAGTTCATCGTCTTCGATTATTCCCACGCCCCCCGGCAAAGGAGTTGACCTGTCTTTTGAAACTTCGTCCTTTGGGCGGAGTTCGCGCTGCGGTGGCTTGATTATTTTGCCCGGTTGATTCGTTGCGGCCACCCGAATCCTGATTTTTGGCCCGGAATTGCCCAAGCGAATTGTCATCCCGTCCACAACTGACACCTGAGCGATCGGTCTATCATCTACATAAGTGCCATTAGCACCAAAATTAATAATTTCCCAGCCATGAGCGTGATTCCACAGTTCTACGTGGTGGCGGGAAACTACAGCGCTGTAAATAATTACATCATTGTCGTTCGATCGACCGATCCGAACCACCGGTTCTGATTCAAAACACCAACTTTGAACTGGGACAGACTGGATAGGATGTAAAAGAGTTAAGGTAATCACTGATGTTTTGACACTCCACCGCCAGACAGAAACGGGGATACTTCCAGAGAGATTTTTTGGGAGAAAACTGCAAAAATTTGGATTTTTAAAGCCGTCATCAGTGCGCCATGATTCCCTCTATTTGCCGGAAAAGTCGAACTTTTGGCTGCTTGAGGGTGAAGCAACTTTTGACGGTTAGCTTTTGGCGCAGGCGCAAATTTTTGCGGTACTCGGTAACAACCAAACACGATGTTATTAATCGGGTGAACTTCCCAATGATGGACAGCAGTTTTAACCGCTTGATTAATTTGGTCTGTGAGGGAGCGATTCTGCCGATGGGCGAGCCGCTCAATTCGATCGGCTTCATCACCCTTTTCCCGCTGATGAAGCAGAGAATTTAACTCATACCCGCGATGGTTGCACCGCTGATTCGAGTTCTCGATCGGGCCACAGTCACTGCTCAACGACTTGCTGTTTATAAAGAAAGAAGTTAACCAATTATTAATCCTGGGGTCTCTAGATAAAATACTTGTTGATTGTATCTGAGATGTTGCACCATTCTCAATTACTTGTTTAGGAACAGGCAAGATGCCTGTTCTACAAGAAAATTCACTCTTTGTGGAACAGGCATCTTGCCGGTTCTGGAGAATGGTGCAAGATGTGAGTTGTATCAAACAGCATAGGTCATTTTGAGTTGCTAACATTTTCCTTATTGATGCGATACCTTTAAAATACAATGCTTTGAGCAGCACTGGAATTTTGAGCGACAACGCATCACTCTCTCATAGCGAAAATACCGATCGACCTTCCTCGCGCGCGCGGCCCCAAAATGCGCTCGGCAATTAGTCCCCCGGCCAGGGGGAAGGCCAAACTTCAGCTCAAATCTGACTCAGGCGGCTCCGGTTTCGGCTCTGGTCGGACAGATTCTTGCCTTTGCCGCTTCAACTCTGCAACTTTTTCTTGAGCTACATCCCTGACTTCTAGAGCTTTATCTTGGAATTTTTCCGCCAGACTTTGAGCGCCTCGCTTCACACCTGCCACATTTTTGAGAGTTCTGTCGAAATCTTCGTGTAAAAACTCTGCTACCAGACCGACTTTTTTGTGCAGTCCCTCCGCGTACTGCACGGGTTCCGATACAGCAGCTTCAGAGACGATCGCCCGCTTGCTGCCGATGGTCGAAATAGCTGCCACAGGTAACAAGTAAATGTCGTCTAAAACACCGCGCCACCCGCTCGATTTAAATAGGTAATGGGTGACTGAACCCGTGCGGACATCAAATAGGTAGTCAACCACTGCACCTGCCCGATTCCCAGCGTCCGTGAGTACCTCAAGCCCGATCGGACAAACAGCTTGTTCCGGCTGATGAAGTTCCGGCAGTTCCGGGTTAATGGTGACAAAAACATTTTCCCCCACCGTATCTACTTGCGCCCAAGCGAACCAAGTTTTTTTACTGCCCAAAAGTCCCGACTTGCAAGTAAAGCCGATCGCCCGCTGGGAGTGAGCGTCTAGCCAAACCCGATCTACCCTGCCGACCTCTTCCGCCGTTCTGCGGTCGATGGTGCGGCGGTTTAGCAGTTCGCTGCGCCTAACAATTTGTGGTGATGTACTCATAAATAAACTCCTGAGTGCCGCCTTTGAAAAATGTCGATCGTCCAAAGAAGCCGATTTAATATTCTTCTTCCGAATAATGGCGAGTATGATCTGCCTCGGTTAACTCATCCTCTTCCCTGGAAGTGCCAACTTCTTTGTGGTCGGGAACAGGAATCGTGCTAATGTGCACGCCGCCCGAGGGAGCGTGAATTTCCTTAGCCTCCCTGGGCTTGACGGTAATTTGTCCTAACTGGACAGAGGACTGATTCGGGCCTACGTTGATTTGAATTTTCGGCCCTGAGCGAGCCAAGTGAACGATCAGACCGTCCACAATGGGAACCTTAGCGATCGGCTTACCATCGAGGTAAGTGCCGTTGGTACCTAAATTGATCAGTTCCCAAGTTATGCCGCTGCGCCGCAATTCGATGTGGCGACGAGAAACCACAGCGCTAAAAAGAACGACGTGGTTTTCGGTCGAGCGCCCGATCCGGACGACCTGCTCGTCTTCAAAGATCCAACTGCGGACGGGTATAGACTGGAGTGGATGTAGCAAGGTCAGCTTAATCACATTGGCAGCATTGAGTTTTGGTAGAGCGCCTCAAGATGCGATTTTAGATTTTAGACTTTCGATCGCCCAATCCAAACTCGCTCTAAGAGATTTGAAATAAAAACGTAACCAGGTCTCCTTTGCCCAGAGAGATGCGGTCTCCCGGTCGCAACCGGTGGCGGTTTCCCTTGGGTAGCGGAGTATTGTTGACGTAAGTGCCGTTGGAACTGCCTACATCTTCTAGGTAGCAAGCATCTCCCTCCACCCGGAGATTTGCGTGTACCCGAGAAACTATCTCAGAATTAGCAAATCCCGAAACATCAATATCCGGCGGTACTAAGTCATTTGGCTTGCCTATGTGAACCACAGACAGACTGTGAGGCAATTCCATCGGCGTATTTGTCTGAACGTGTAACAGGCGGGCAGACTGCTGTTGCAGTTGAGTTTTAGCTACACCTGCTGGCTGTGGGCCCGGAACCGGAGGAGAGATATTTACTGGTGTTGCCACCGATTCAGTTGTAACAGGAACCGAGGGCGAAGGCGGGGGATCTGGAGTAGTCGGAATGCTGGCGGTAGTTTTTTCCAAGTTGAGCCCCTTATTCAGGGTAACTAGAGGTTCCATTGCCATCAGGGGTTCGGGTGGCACTAAATCCGGCGCCGGTGACGATACCACTGTGGGGCCTACAGGCGAGGGGGACGTTACTGTCACCTCAACTTCTGGAACTATGGAACCCGGACGCAAGTTAAAGCCACACTGACCGCAAAATGCTGCATCTGTCTGAACTGCTGCACCGCAGTTCGAGCAACTTGCGGTAACAGGTAAAGGCGTGTAGCAAGCCTCACACTGGCTGGCCCCGTCGGGGTTCTGGTGATTGCAATTGGGACAGACAATCATCGATTTCTCCTTGCTATCGGCCAGATTTTTAAATCAGCCTCATAAAAATACTCGTGTATATGGTCAAATTTTAACTTTAACCGCCACAATTCTTATATTGCTTCGCTCATACTAGCAACTGAGCTGACGCTGTGACGTTAGCTGTGATGGGCAAGATTGAGTTAGTGATAATGAATGCTGACTGTTTTGGCACGCTGGCGGCTCTGTCGGCTATTTTACGGAGGAGCCAGCAGCCGCATCGAGCAGCCACCAAAGTTCGCCCTCTGGTTGAACGAGTCTGGCTGGATAAGTCATTTCGTCGGCTGCGGGGGCAAAAATTTGAGCAAGGGCGGGTTGTTTGCTGGCTCCTGCGACCATGAAGATGACGCACCGGGCCCGGTTGATTAAGGGGACTGTAAAGGTAATGCGGGGTTGACCGTCTTTGTTGCCGACAGTTACTAGGGCGTCGCGGACTTGCAAGGCTGCTGTGCCGGGAAATAGAGAGGCTGTGTGGGCGTCGTCTCCTATGCCCAATAAAATGATGTCGAAGGCAGGAAACTCGCCGTCGGATACTTTGAAGAACTGCTGCAATTCGGTTTGGTGCGCGGCAGCGTCGGCTGCGGGGTCGCCGGCGGCTGTGGGCATGGGGTGGATGTTGCTGGCGGGGATATTCACTCGATCGAGCCACGCGAGGCTCGCCATTTTTTGATTGCTGTCTGGGTGTTCTGAGGGAACGTAGCGTTCGTCGCCCCAGAACACGTGAATTTTATCCCACGGCAGGTCTTGGGCTGCGATCGCTCTGTAGAGCGGTTCGGGTGTGCTTCCGCCCGCTGCGGCGATCGTACAAACTCCGCGTTCTGCTATGGCTTCTGAGATTTTTGACAGGACAATCCTGAGCGATCGATCTATTAATTCTTCCCGATTTGCTAATACTTCTACTATTTTTTTCATCAATTTACTCTCAACTTTCCTATTCGTGTTGTTCTGGGCAATTGCCAATTTTACCTTGACATTTTGGTTAGACATTTTGGTTTGAGGTCGCTCTGCTGACAGACTCGGCAGGCATGGCACAGCATCCCATACAATTTTATCATCTTATGCCCATTGATTGGAGGAAAGGCAGACATATTTCTACCAGTGCTTTATGGATTTTCACCTGTTGCATTGAGCTTTCGCAACTTTCAATCAAAAGTTCGATCGTACTCGGAGCATCTGGGCAGAAAGTAAAAAGCGTTTTTTGGGACTCCGAGCCGTCCCGCACAGCAAAGTCTATAAATATAGCGAGCCGGACGATCGCACACCGACAGTAAAAGCCAAACCGAGATGCTCCCGATCGCACTTACCCCGGCCTTGCAAAAATAATCAAGATTGATGTGGTAGACTAGGAAAAATAGTTTTAAATCCGCACGCTCGGAAGGAAGCAAAACTATGTCAATTTTTAAGCGATTTCCTACATCAGTCCGCTATCTAATAGCGCGGTTGCGCCACTGGACCCAACCGGCGGTTTGGGCTCCGTTAGCCGTGCTGTGTGCGGGGGGGTTATTTATCTGGGAGGTCTCGGTAAATCCAGAAAGGTTGAGCATAGATGGCGAAGAAGAACCAGCCACAAACAATCCAGTTTCGCTATCGGGACTATCTGCTGAAGATACCGCCATTGCTGCTGAAATCGACAGCTCACCAGTGCTAGTCAATCAGTTTAATGGCTCTACTGCTTCTGAACTGAACTTGTTAAATTCATCAGTAGTAAAAAGCAAAGGTTTATTCGAGGAACTTCGAGATCGGGAGTTAGAAACTCCTGAGCCATCTTCAGCCCCCAAGCGGGTAGGAAGCAGCGGATTTTCCCCCTTGCCAAATTTAGCAAATCCTGCTGTCGAGGCCGGAAACAATAACCCCCAAAATTCCAGCTTGCCCAGTTCAAACGCAACATCAGCGTTGAGTTTATCGGGCAGTGGGAGACTGACTTCTGGGATAAAAACGATCGAGCCTGAGTCTGGAGGTACAGCGAAAGCAACTTTATCGCAGGCGTCGAGTGATGCTAATTCAGATAAACAAAAGGAAAATTCTCTGCCTTTGAGTCCGCTGCAAGCAGCTATGAAAAAATACGTTGTTGCTAACACTTCGGCAACAGCGGCTTCAGGTGAGAAAACTGCAGACTCGGCTACATTGCTCGATCGACCTGCTTCCGATCCGGCTGCTGTAAATGCGACAAATTTGCTCCCAACGACCGCTACAGCTCAAGGTGGAGCAAATCCTGTGAATGTTCCCACAGCACTTCCCCCACTTGTGGCTCCGACAAATACTGTGAGCAACGAATCTCAAGAATTCTTAAAACCGACAGCTACAGTCTCTGAATCATTTGCTGGGTTAAATTCCAGAGTACCCAGCCTCCCCGAAATTAATGCAGCGGCTGCACCGGTGGCTTTGCCGAAAAATCCCTACCAAACTAATTTATCTGGTTCCGGCTTCGCACCTGAAGTTCAACCTGCGGCACTTCCCGTAGCCATACCTTCGCCAACACCTTTACTTCCAAATGTCGGTCAATCTCCCTTTCCGAATGTGATTGGGGGCAGCAAGATAATTAGCCCTCAATTCTCTCCCAATTCAGCGAATTCTCAATTTCAAACACCTCCACCGAGTCAGCTTAACTTGCCGCAGCAGCCTAACTTTGGAGTTGTTCCCCAAAACACCAATCAGGGCGTGCAGCCCATTCAACCTCAAACTTTTGCTACACCCCGCTCTCTGGCTCCGGGACGCTACATTGGGGGTGGCGAAATCAATACTTTTGCTAATCCTTAAATGAAGGAAGTGCGGCCACTAAAACGATATTACCAATTCCCAATTACCAATTCCCAATGTTATCGGTAAAACTTACCGAGAAGCGGCCCGCACCAACAATAATCCCCCGATTCCCAAGCCAAACACGATCGGCAGCCAAGCCGAAAGAATCGGAGTCAAAACAGCTTTCACGCCCATAGAACTGGTGATGAAAGAAAATACATAGTAAGTAAAAATCACAACTACGCTAATACCAAAACTCGTTCCTCGACCGGAGCGGCGCGGTTGAGTTCCCAAAGCGGCTCCCACTATACCAAATACCATGCACACGAAAGGAAAAGCATATTTTTCTTGAATTCGCACCTTTAATTTGCGAATTTGCGGTTCGTCGCCACTGTTTTTAATGATATCCAAACGCTCTAAAGCTTGGGCAATGTTCATTTCCTTGAAATCCCGCGCTCTAGCAGCTAAATCTAAGGGCGTGCGGGGGAGTTGCAACTGCTGGTGTTGAAACCTAACTATATTGCGGTAAGACCCGTCAGGAGCAACGATATAAGCGGTTCCGTTGAAAAAATCCCAAGTATTTTCTGAGGGATTCCAAGTAGCTGATTCTGAAGAAACGATTTGATTGAGGCCTGGGGTGGAGCGATCGATAATTGTTAAACCTTTCATTCGCTGGCCGTCAAACTGTTCTGCATAAAAAAAGCGGGCCAGGGTTTCGTCGCCGCCTTTTTCTGGTTTGCGAAATTCTGTGTAGATAATATTTCTATCTTGAAATATCGGTTTTTCTCGCTTCAGGGCTCTGTCTAAAGTCACAGTAGCTCTGTAGCTGGCGGCGGGTACAACTAACTCTTGCAAAGCAAAGGTGAAGCCTGCAACAATTAAACTCATTATCACAGCAGGCAGTATCAATCGGTAAACGCTAACTCCGCAACTGCGGAGGGCGATGAGTTCGCTGTCGCTGGACATTCGGCTGTAGGCCATTAAGGTTGCTAGCAGCATTGACATGGGGAAAGCCAATACTACGAAGTAGGGAATTTGCAGGAGAAAAATTTCTATGGCTGCGCCGTAGGGGAGGCCGGATTCTGCTACTCTGCGGACTAATTCAAATAAAGCTCCAACTGTGACGGCGACGGATGTAAAGAGTCCGACGCCAAATAAAAATGGGCCGATTAGTTCTTTGGTAATGTACCAGTCCATTACTGAAATTCTCGGCAGCCAGTTGATGGGATTCAAAGAATTGGATATTGCTATTTTCATAGTGGCGCTTTCTCGCAGATTGCTCCTCAATCTAAAATCTAAAATTCTGCCGTTTGCTGAATGCCTTCAAAAGACTATCGCACGAAGTTGTCACCTAAGTAATACTGTCGCACTAAAGGGTTGCTGTAGAGTTCTTCTTCAGCCCCGGAGGCTAAAATTTGGCCGTCTCGCATGATGTAGGCTCGATCGGTAATTTCGAGGGTTTCTCGGACGTTGTGATCGGTGATGAGGATGCCGATTTGGCGATCGCGCAGTTTAGCAATAATGGTTTGAATTTCGTCTACGGCGATCGGATCGACGCCTGCAAACGGTTCGTCTAAAAATAGGAACATCGGCCCGTCTCGCCCTGCGGCTAATGCTCTGGCTAGTTCAGTCCGTCGCCTTTCTCCCCCCGATATTTGAATTCCCAAACTGGATGCTATTTTTTCTAAGCGAAATTCTTGCAATAGGAAATCGACTCGCTCGCGCCATTCCCAGCGCGGCACTTGAGTTTGTTCTAGGACTAACAAAATGTTGTCGCGCACGCTCATGTTTCGGAAAATGCTTGCTTCTTGAGCGAGATAGCCAATTCCCAAATGTGCTCGCTGGTGCATCGCCAATTTAGTGATGTCTAAATCGTTGAGCCAAACGGTGCCTTGATTTGGTTTTTCTAATCCGGTTGCTATGTAAAATGTGGTGGTTTTGCCGGCACCGTTGGGGCCGAGCAATCCTACGATTTCTCCTTGGGCTACCGACAGGTTGACGCGACTAACTACATTGCGTTTTCCGTAGGATTTGTGAATATTTTCGAGTACAATTTTCATTTTCGCTCCCGGCAACCTCTACAAGCTCAATTTCAGACTGCAGCATTGTGCGATCGAGTCTCTAATTTAAATTTTACCTTTTCAAGTTGGTGAGTTTTATAAAGACGAAATTTCGCATCTATCCCAAGTAGTATGTTTTGGCTGAGGCGAAATTTCGCTGCTGCAAGCCACTGTTACCGGGGGGCTGTAGTTGGACGTGGGGAGCCCAATGTATTTTGGGCTGCCGCATCTTGTTCCGGGGCAACCAGATAAACAGATTCTACCTGTCCTGGGTTGTCTGGCAGGGCAATAAACCGCCCTTCGTCGATGAGGTATGTTATGGTTTCGCCGCGCAGGCTGTTGCCCTGCTGCAAGACGTAAACATCTCCGCTGAGAATAATCCGGCGCTCACGGCTGAAGTATTGAGCTTGAGCCGCAGTTGCTTGTATTTGGCGGGCTGGATAGTTGATTTGGACGTTGCCGCGGGCTGTCACGATGCCGGTTTTGGAGTCGGCTTCTTGAATGTCCGATCGCACGCTGAGGGTGCGGGGCGCGTTGGCTTGCGAATAGGTGGGAGAGGCGATCGCGCCTGCCAGAGTGAGGGGCAACAGCAGCGATAATCCTTTGAATATTCGGGAATTGAGTAGTTTAGCGGAGGGCATCATAGCTTACAAGCCTCAAAATTTATAAAATTGCTGAAGGGCATTACCTCCAGTTTTGACACTGACAGATCAGCTACCGGGAGCATTTAACTTGTCTGTTGAGACTGAGTGAAGGACGGCGGACACGGCAACCGGGACACTTTTCTTGATGGAGATTAGATGCACAACAGCTTATCAGTTAAATATGTTATTTTAACGGTCGGAAAGACTTTCGGACTTGTCGATCGACCTGCCCGAGAGCGTCAACCAATTATCGTAGCAAGACAATAGGCATTTTCACGACGTGTTTGGCTGATTTGCTGGATTTGCAAGTTTTTTGACGGTTGCTCGCATCGGGAAGTTACGGATAACCTCTCTAGGTACTAAGGCATTAGCTGTCCGCAGTGAGTTCGGCAAAATAAATCAAATTTTGATTTATTAGGTTCTTTCTTTAAAATAGTTTCCATCTCATTTGAGCATTGGCGGGGGCTGTATTTTTCTAGGATAGGGAAAGCTGGCGATCGATCGTCCGAAGTTGCGGGCGATAATGCTCCGCATCCCTAGCGCGATCGCATTTCACCTGTCGGTGAAAAATGCAACGTTGTCCATCGCACACCGCAGATAGACTTTGCATCACAACCGATCAACTTTCGGGGGTTGGTGTGCATGAGCGTTATTGTGTGGCGATCGTTCCCACCTTTTTTCAGATCTCATCATAACCGTAGAACTTATAGGGAGATTGCAAATCATTAGATCTTCGCAAATAGAAATCACATAGTTCCTGAAAAGAGTGAACAACAATGGCTTCCTCTCCTTCATGAGGCAAAATGAACCAACGATTTAGGTCAGATGGATGGAACAGAATATCGTCACCGTTAGGGCTATCAAAGAATGGGACACACTCAATAGCTTGAGCTTGTGTAAGTACATCGGGATTTTTAGCCCAGAACCAGTCCCCAGACAATCTACCACGAACCTCACTAAGATAGCTATCCAAAATTTCCTGTGGAGGAAGTGTTCTTATGCTCAGGTCGGTTTCGCCCAGTCCTAATGTATTCACGAACGCACGGTAATCTTCCGGAAATAGAAAGCCTAGACAATCCTCAATCGCAGATAAATCTTGAATAGAGATGGGCTGTAGCGGTGGAGTCGCTACAACAAACGAAATGCCTCGAAATTCAACTATATCCATACTTTTTAAACTTGATGGAAACCGCTTAAAGGCAACCTCAAAACTACTGAAATCAACAACCTAAGCAGCACAACTTATAATTGTATCGCATCTGCCGTACAACATATGGTATAACCTGAAAATACCGCGATTTTCCCACCCTTCTTACCTACCGTTGGAATCTCCTTTTCTCAATCGGGTTTCACCTTCTACTTTGATAATTCGTGGCAATTGCAAGCCTGCAACTTCTGCACCTGTTAATAAAGGCACAAATTCTGCTACTTTTTCCGGCCCTGCTTGTTGCAAAGCGATCAAAAGTTTAGCACTTTGTCCGAGCAAGTCTTCAACGGCAATTCCGGCATAACTCGGCTGATAATAACTGAGCCGATTTATTCCTTCTCCCAGTAAGATTACTGCACCGCGCCAGTTTTGATTTCCTAAGTGATAAAGCGCGACGGCAATTTGCAATATTCCCTGATAAAACCTTTTTTCCGGCTCGCCGGCTTCCATCCACAAAGCCTCTAAAGTATCGTGACAAGCGTAAAATTCTTGGCTGTTAAACTGTTCGATACCTTGCCAAAACTCGATCGGCATTTCCTCTGTCATTCGATTGGGGATTGGGGATTTTCGATGGCGGATGTGTGTTTGAGTAGGCGGCGATCGATTTTTGTTAAATAGCTAAGTCTTAAAAATAGGAAAACTAACGACCTCTTTTCAAAACTACTGCCCTTTCACGACCGCCTACTTAACCGATTACATAGTGTCTCTGACAGCTTGAATCTGATCCATTCCTATTTCCTGAGTAGTTCCCGCGAAATCGTTATCTGGCGTCAGAAATAACATACAGTGACACTCTTTGCGCTCGCGCATGGGAATGCAGGGACAGTTCCAGTAGGCGGCTTTTACTTCGGCTTCTTTATCTTCGTAATGGCGACAAGGGCATAGGGGAGCACCTAGTTCATCCTTGTGTTTTGCTAGTCCTTCTATCACCACAGCAGTGACGGAAGGTTCAGAACAAAAGAAAGTTCCCGTGCGCTTGGCGTAGGTTTCGGAGAAATTCTTCATCGCCTCCAAAGTTTTTTCGTTGGAGAGTTTAGATTTTTCTGTTGTGTTCATAGTTTAGGATCGAAGTTGAGGATGCTACGAGCTTTTGACAATTGTAGCGCAGAATGTGATTTTAAACACTTGTATATTTCTGTTTACTTACAAGGAGGAAAACCTTGACAAAGATTGAGTTTTAGGTTGTTGGTTTTTTAGTGGTTTTTGTCTATCCCGGAGGGTGCGGGAAACTGGCGGCAGGCCCGGTTTTTGAAGCAGCCAAAAGATTTGGGCGATCGAGGGCCCTCAACAATCATCCCCCAAAGGGGATAAAAATCGGATAAGATAGCACAGCCCTGTCCCTGTTAGTGGCATCTGATGGCAACTTCCCCGAACCGCACCCACAGCAAAAAATCTCCTCCTTCTGGGCTGATTTGGCCGGCTGACACCGAGTTAGTCGGATTAGTGTTTGAATTGACTCCCCGCGCTCCTAGCTATCTGTACGCGCAGTATGCTATAGGTTTGCACGCTTGGTTTTTAGGTCAAGTACACCAAACTGACCCGGATTTATCGCAACTTTTGCACGATGAACAGTCAGAAAAAGCCTTTACTCTTTCGGGATTGGAAGGTGATTTGCTCCCCGGTGGCAAAGAATTTCAGCTTTTGGGCGATCGCATTTATCGCTGGTACGTAACAGGACTTTCAAAGCCAGTAGTGCAGTGGCTGAGTCAGTGGCTGCAAAATTTGCCCCAAGAGATAGATTTGCGAAATGCTCCGCTGCTAATTCGCTCTTGGGATATTGCTTTTCCTCCCACAACTTACCAGCAATTATTAACAGCCGAACCCCCATCTTCGCCAACCATCAAACTTAGTTTTGTGACTCCTACAAGCTTTCGTAGCAAAGGGCATCACTTCCCTCTGCCAGTTCCCGAAAATGTTTTTCACAGTTATTTGCGCCGCTGGAATAACTTTTCGGGGGGAATTTTTGACCAAGCAGAATTTTTGAATTGGATTGATGAAAATGCGATTATTAGCCGCCACAAATTGGAGTCGCAAAAGGTAGCGGCGGGCAAAAAAGGCATGGTAACGGGATTCACTGGGGCTGTGGAATTTGGGCTAGGGCGATCGGCTCACAATCGCCCTGATTTTGTACAATTATTTTATGCTTTGGGGCGGTTAGCGCCTTATTGCGGCACTGGCCACAAAACAACTTTTGGATTGGGGCAAACGCGGGCACAATGGTTGACAGAAGCGCTACCCGAAGTGTCTATACAAAGCGTATTGGCGGCGCGAATAGATGAATTGACACAGAAGTTTATGGCGCACAGAAAGCGCAAAGGTGGAAGTCGCGCTGCTGAGATTGCTGAAACTTGGGCGACGATTTTGGCGCGCCGGGAATTGGGGGAATCTTTGTTTGATATTGCTGCTGATTTGGAAATGCCTTATGAAACTGTGAAAACTTACGTGAAGTTGGCAAGAAGGGCTTTGAAAGTGGAGGATTAGCGGGAATTTGTTGACTGTTGACTGTTGACTGTTGACTGCTGACTGTTGACTGCTGACTAATGACTTTTAGTGAATAGATATATGTCGTCTCGCTGATATTTTAGTTGAAATTGAGGGGTGTTTTTTAGTTGAGTTACTAAGTTTTTAACAAATTCTCGATCGCTCATCCAGCCAGGATATCTGAGGTTCAGCAATACATAATCAAATTCTGCGAGATTTGCAGGTGGCCTGCTAGCCTGAGTTAATTTTACTACAGGGCGGTGCGCTAAGTGCGGAGCAATCTGAGCAGTTGTTAAAACACTGCCTTTGGTTTCAACAAGAGAAATTGCTTCTCTGGTAGCGGGCAAAGTGTCGAGCCCCTTTAAATAAAGAGTCCAAAAATAGCCGTATTTCGCTAAAGCTAAGAAAGCAATCAACGACCAAATTACAATGGCTCTAGGCAATGGATAATTAGGAAGTGGCAATCTATCAAATATTGTCTTTCCCTTTTGCTGATTGCTAGCTGCTAAACTGGAAATTACGGCCATCAACAAAAACGGCAATATCGGCACAGAATATTGATGAATTAAATCCCGCTGAGCGGGGAGATTGGAAAGAATATTCATCGCCAACATCGGCACAGCACTAATTAAAGATGACAGATGACGCGGGGACAGCCACCAAATTACAGGTAATAGCAATAACGCTAAATATTCCAAAGTCTCTAAAGAAAACAAATGCTCTAAAACTAGATTGGGTTTCAGTATTAAATTAATAGCAATTTCAAAAACCGAGTTTCCCAAATATTGATATCGCCCGATTCCCGCGTGTTCTCTTCCCTGATTAAAATACGGTATAACTGCCTGAGTAGCTACCAGGAACCAACCCGCGCCTAGAAATAGAGCTATGAGCCCACAAGTGCGTTTTTTGTCAAAACACAACAGCCACAAACCCATCGCAGCCACAGTTAAAGATAGCACGGCTTTGCAGCTCAAAACTAATACAATAGCAGCACAAAACCACAAGGTTTTATTCAGCCTCGCGGCTAAGATTGCTGCTAGCAGTGCTGGTACAGCAATTACTTCTGGGTGGAAGTCGAAGAGATTGACATTAAATACTAATGGATACAGGAGGTAAATACAGGCGATCGCCCAAGATATGCTATTATTTAATCCGGCTTGACGTGCCAAACTCCAAGTCGGCCAAGCACCTAAAGCTAGGGAAACAGCTTGCACTAATAAAAGCCAGTGAACATCTGGATATATTTTGTACAGTAAAGCTAGTGGATAGAAAATAAAAGCGGCGTGATCGCCCCAAATATTAATGGCAATTAAAGAGGAAATTGGCGTTTGATTTTGGGAGATTAAATAAATGGCTTGGTCAAAAATTGCTAAGTCGAATGCAGTTGAATGAAACAAAGCGTGCCGCGCGCTGCTGGCGGTAAATAAGACTATCGTTGTCACGACAATCATTAAAAATACTGGATGAGATTTTAGGGACTTTAAAGTTAGCATTTTATTGGTTTAATCAGCGATTCGTTTAAATAGCAGAACTTGGTTTTTTTGATAAGTTAATTGAAAATCGGGAGAGTTTTTAAGTTTATTTGCTAAGGTATCACCAAGTTTTTCAGTATCAGGCCAGGGATGGCGCAGGTTTAATAATATGTATTGAAATTCAGCTAAATTTGTTTGAGGCGAAATTTGTGACAGCAATTTTACTATTGGGCGGTGGGCAAAGTGAGGGGCAAGTCTATTATCTGTTAAAATACTGCTTTGGGGTTGAACTTGTGCGACTGCTTCGCGTGTAGCTTGCCAGGTATCTAGTCTATTTAGGTACAGATAAAAATCTTTATATTCGCCCAGAAGTAGGAAAATTATTAACGACCAAATTATCATGATTCTCGGCAATTGAATTCCCCGCCAAAGTTGAGAAATTCGGAAGTTTTTCAATTGTGGCAGATTGACCCATGTTAAAAAATGTTGCTTATTTGCTTTATCCTCTTCCTTGTTGCCTTTTCTTTCTTCCCTCTTTCTTGTTTCTTCCTTCGCTATCACTGCTAAAAATAAAAAGGGAATTACAGGCACTGAATACTGATAGGCTAAGCTGCGTTGAAATGGCAAGTCAGAGAGGATATTGATCAGCAGGGTAGGGAGGGCAGGAATTAGTGCTGTTAAATATTGTAGGCGTAGTTTGCCCGAAAATGGCAATAGCAGCCAAATCACAGGTAAGGTGAGGAGAAATAAATATTTGAATGTATCGAATGAAAGGATTTTTCCTAATACTAACTGTGGTTTTAATATGAGATTGATGATAATTTCTAGTACGGATTTGCCTAAATAGCTGTAGCGCCCGACTCCAGCGACTTCGCTGCCGCTAAAGAAGGGAATTATTTTCTGGGAAGCTATCAAAAACCAAGCTGCACCGAGCAAAAGTGCGATCGCCCCGTACCGTTGCTTTTTTTCGCAAAAAAACAGCCAGAAACCCATAGCAACAACGGTTAGGGACAAAACCGCCTTGCAACTGAGAACTAACACAATAGCGGTACAAAACCACACAATTTTATTTAAACGCGCCGCCAAAATGGCTGCCAAAAGTGGGGGTAAAGCGATTACTTCCGGGTGAAAATCAAATAAATTGATGTTAAATACCACCGGATAGAGCAAATAAATCAATGCGATCGCACGGGATTGTTCTTGATTTAAACCTGCCAAACGCGCTAAACTCCAGGTAGGCCAAGCGCCAAGGGATAATGCAAGTGCTTGTACCAACAGCAGCCAATGCACATCCGGGTAAATTTTGTACAGCCAAGCTAGCGGATAATAGATTACCGCTGCGTGATCCCCTAAAATATGAATCCCCATTAAAGAAGAAAAAGGCTTTTGGTTTTGGCTGATCAAGTAAATTGCTTGGTCAAAAATTCCCAAATCGAAAGCAGTTGATTGGAATAAAGCGTGCCGTAAACTGCTACATAAAAAGAAAATTGTCGCAGCAGTAGCGATCGCCCAAACCAAACTCGACGGTAGCTGCGATCGACCTTCCTCTATATTTTCGGCGATCGAGACACTGATGTCCTCACGGTCATCAGCAAAATTTTCCCTATTCTGCATGAAATCTGGCACTAGGTGGTCAATCGATTTTAGATTTTAGATTTTAGATTTTAGATCGAAGCATTGACCCCACGGATAAATTCGGGGGCTCCTTTATCGGATACAGGTTTTTTATTTCTGGACGGATGAATCCGGGGGCTTGTATCCTGGATGCTTTCGGTCACTCAAAATATGATTCCATCGAATGTGCTTTCCACGCAATAGTTAACCACTAATTTTTATCCCCGCAATCGTAATATTAGAATAATCCACAAAACATTAAAAAATTGTGAAAGCAATAACTCTTCTCGGCTCCACAGGCTCCATCGGCACTCAAACTCTGGATATTGTAGCTCAATACCCCGATCAATTTCGGATTGTCGGGTTAACCGCCGGACGAAATGTAACGTTGCTGGCCCAGCAAATTCGCCAGTTTCGACCGGAAATTGTCGCGGTTTGCGACGAAGATAAATTACTGGAATTGAAGGAGGCGATCGCAGACATCGACCCTCAACCTATTTTACTTGCTGGCGAGTCAGGCGTTGTCGAAGTTGCCCAATACGGCGACGCTCAAGCCGTCGTCACGGGCATAGTTGGCTGTGCCGGTTTGCTGCCAACAATTGCGGCTATCAAAGCAGGCAAAGATATTGCCTTAGCCAATAAAGAAACATTAATCGCAGGGGGCCCCGTTGTCAACCCCTTAATCGAAAAATACGGCGTTAAAATATTACCGGCAGACTCGGAACATTCGGCAATTTTTCAGTGTCTCCAAGGTGTTATGGTTGGTGGGTTGCGGCGAATTATTCTCACCGCTTCGGGGGGTTCTTTTCGAGATTTGCCGATCGACAAATTAGCAGGAGTAACAGTAGCCGATGCTTTGAAACATCCGAATTGGTCGATGGGGCAGAAAATCACGATCGATTCTGCTACTCTGATGAATAAAGGATTAGAAGTCATCGAGGCTCATTACTTATTCGGAATGGATTATGACGACATTGATATTGTCATCCATCCTCAGAGCATAATTCACTCGTTAATTGAGCTGCAAGATACCTCGGTTTTGGCGCAATTGGGATGGCCGGATATGCGCTTGCCGCTGCTTTATGCTTTGTCTTGGCCGGAGCGAATTCATACAGATTGGGAACGGCTGGATTTGGTAAAAGCTGGGGATTTAACTTTCCGAGAACCCGACCACGAAAAGTATCCTTGTATGCAGTTGGCTTATGCGGCGGGACGTGCGGGCGGTTCGATGCCTGCGGTGCTGAATGCGGCAAACGAACAGGCGGTAGCGCTATTTTTGCAGGAGAAGATTCAGTTTTTGGATATTCCCAAGCTGATTGAAAAGGCGTGCGACAAACATCAAGCCGATAACTGTGAAAGTCCTGGTTTAGACGATATTTTGGCGGCGGATAGGTGGGCGCGGCAGGAAGTTTTGGCAGATAGTATGGAATTGGGCGATCGAATTCTTTCGGTTCGCTAATTGTATCAGCAGACTTGCACTTACCCACAAGTCCTAGGAGTGAATTAATTCCCCGTCTCATAGAAGACAGTCGGTTGAAATTGAGATGTTGCACCATTCTCAATAAGCTTTTTATGAACAGGCTTTTCGGCCTGTTCCACAAAGAATTAATTTTCTTGTGGGGAGTAGGGGTTGGGCTTCTAGCCCGCCCAAAAAAGGCTCATTGAGAATGATGCAACATCTCAGTTGAAATTGAGATATTGTACCATTCTCGCTTAACAGGCTTTTCGGCCTGTTCCACAAGAACATTCACTCTTTGTGGAACAGGCCGAAAAGCCTGTTGCTGAAAATGGTGCAAGATCAGAGTTGAAACCGACTGCCAAACCTTAATAAATATCCAGTCCTCTTTCAGAGGACTTTAGCTATGAGACAGGGGTTTCAACCCCTGACGGACTATGCCAAAAAGTGCAAAATATCGGCAAAACCATATTAAAAATTGACCAGATGTTAGCCTTTTATAGACTAACTCCCAACTTTCGCAGCCAAATCAGCCGCACTCATCTTTTCGTACATTTCAAAAGGTTGGTGAATCCAAGGATTGTCAGCCAAATAATCTACATAATAATCCGGCTTTGCAACAGAGCAAGCCTTGTACCAGAGTACAGCAGTCCGAATTTCCTGAATATCCTCGCCGTAGCGACTCTTCAGCCAAGCGATACCTTGGTTCAAACTAATTCCCGAATCCGCCAAATCGTCAACCAGGAGAATGCGGCTGCCCAAATTATCGCCCACCATTGTCAAATCGCGGGCAAACTCGATCGCACCCCGGACATTGCCCTCGGCCCCACCATAGGACGAGGCCGCTAAAATCGCCAGAGGTTTGTCGAAAATCCGCGACAGAGTATCTCCAACCCGCAGCCCTCCCCTCGCCAGACAGACAATGCGATCGAATTTCCACTGAGATTCATCAATCTTTACAGCCAAATCCTCAATTTTTCGATGGTATTGAGACCAAGAAACGTAAAGGTCGCTCATGCCTAATATTATGGAAATATCAAAGCTATTATTAATTATTTTGGGGAAAATGACATGGATGCAGAGGAACTTCTCAGACGGTATGCAGCCGGAGAACGGGTTTTTCACAAAGTAGACCTGAGCGATGCCAATATCTCAAGGACAAATTTGCGCGATATTGACCTGAGTCACGCTAATTTAAAAGGTGCAAATTCGATCGGTCTCACCCTGTACAGAGCTAATCTGTATCAAGCAGATATCAGTCAAGCCAACCTCTCCCAAGCCAACCTCATGTCCGCTAATTTTGGCGAATGCGAGGCGGTGGGAGCGAACTTGAGCGGAGCCATCTTGCGGAGTGTCGTCTTCAGCGGGGCCGATTTAACGGGGGCGAGTCTCAGGGGTGCAGACATGAGAGATGCTAACCTTCAGGGGGCAATTTTGATTCAAGTTTATGCAGTTAACGCTAACTTGCAAGGTGCAAACTTGACAGAAGTCAAGCTTTGCGGAATCAACCTGAGCAAAGCAAATTTAACCGATGCGAACTTAACACAAGCTGACCTCAGCCGTGCTAACCTAACTCAAGCAAATCTGAGTTGGGCAAATTTGACGGAAGCAAATCTGGAAAAAGCTGATTTGAAGGGAGCCGATTTGAGCGGAGCTAACTTGAGCTGTGCAAATCTCCATCAAGCAGATTTGAGCGGAGTTTCCCTTAAGGGAGCAAATCTCCGGGGAGCAAACTTGCATCAAGCTTCTTTGCGCGGGACAAATTTGAATGAAGCGAATCTGAGAGAGGCCATGATGCCTGACGGCACAATCTCTGACTAAATAAGCTGACAAAATAGAAGTTAAAACCGCAGGGTGCTTGTGGCGCACCCTACATTTAGGCTAATGCCTGATTTTTTTAAGGGGATTTAATTCTGCCTTCAAGTGACAGTGCATTTAAAGAGTAGTGGCAAAAAATTTAGAACCGAGTTTAATCTACAACTTTCAGCCAGCCCCGGCGAACGGCGTGGAGCAAGCGGTTGATGGCTGTTTGATCTTCTTCGGTAAGAGAGTCATTTAACAGGGCTGTCTTGAGCTGTTGTCGGTGAGTGGGAGTCAGCAGACCGGAGTGATATACCTGAAAGACTAGCTCTGCAATAGTAAATTGAGGTAAAAGCGTTTGGGTTTTCATCATGTGTTTTTTTTGTGAACTCACTCTTGACAGTATTGACTGATTTCCCCAATATTTATGTGATTCAACTACGGGAGTAAATGTGATCGCTTGGCTCTTGATGAGTGATTTGTGTCAGCCGGACTTGGGGAGCGGATGTTTCCAGGATAGCCCCGCAACTGGAAACACCAACCCCGTCCCGATTTCTCGCTTTTGGCAACCCCGAAATCTCTACTTTTTGTCAAGAGACTGTGACAAATTTCTTAATATTTCTCTATTAATAGATTTACTAATGACTGCTAGCTAAATCGCTTGGCTTAATTCTACGTAAAACTTTTACGGTCTTTATAAACCCGCTTTTACCTACATTTACCTAGTTTCTTGGTGTGGTCTTTGTTCCGTGGATATACTTAATAACCCGCCCAAAAGCCGATACAAGTTTCCGAGAGGAGCGGCCATCGGCCCAAAATTTTAGGCTCTTGTTCATGCTCCCAGATTCATCTGTGAAGTCAATCTAAAATCTAAAATCTAAAATCTAAAATCTAAAATCTAAAATCTAAAATCTAAAATCTAAAATCTAAAATCTAAAATCGCCTGACTGCTTCAAATCAAAAATCCCGGCTTCTTCAAGAAACCGGGGCGAGGTTTTCGATCGCAGTACAATTTTTTTTGGAGAGGGTTAATGGAGCGACCTACTCACTTCAATCTTATTGTTACCAAAGCTTGACAGGAGAGAAAGTAGAAATACTCATCTCAACTTCTGGTGTGAGGAGACTAATCGGAAATCCTGACCCATCCGCGGCGGATGGCGTGCAGCAGGCGGTTGACTGCATCTCTGGCGTCTTCGCTGAGAGCGCTTGGGCAGAGTTCGCGCAATCCGTGGCTGTCAGTGCGAGTCAGATTGCCGGAATGGGTGACTTGATAGAACAGTTCAGCGATCGCGCGATCGGATTTTAAAGTCAGAGCTTGCATGAAATCTCGTTGAACTCGACTATTATAATATCGAGCATTTGACAAAAGAGTAGGGTGATTGCCGTCGGGTAAGCTGTGTGATTGTTCTTGGCTCGATTTGTGACCGAAGTCTGCGAGTATACGTGATTTAAATCACATAAAACCACAGACCTCGATCGCATAAGCTATGATTGGGGTGGTAGCCTCAAGGTTTAACAAAACCTCGAAAAGCTTTGAAAGCAAGGCTTTTAGTTCCCAAGACCGCCGCGCAGCGGGAGTAAGTCCGCTCAACATCGCAGGCTATGGACTCGGATAGCTGTGAAACTTTGGGTTTTAGACACTTGCAGCTTGCAGCTCAGGCCATAAAGTTGCGATCGGCGAGCCACACCCTGAGATACAATATTTATAAATACTCCTATCCCATCTATAGGCAGGCAGGTAAAAAAATGATAATGATGAGCTACTTTTCGATTGCCTTAATCGTTTTTCTTGTTTGGTTCAAAAGTTTTTGGAATGATACTGCCACATCTAAAACAGACGTGATATCTTGGATAGCCTTAATAATCGGTCCTCTGTTTTGGCCTGTTGTTCTGCCCCTATCCCTTTTGCAAATTACCAGCACAAAGTCTGTGGTACAAACAGCTCAATGCGATCGATAATTATAATAAATTGTGGAAGTAACTGGCTTCAACATAGTTGGTGATCTCCTCATAAATTATTCGGCGTGCATCGCTCATAGCAGCGAGTAATTTATATTGTTTAATTGTAAAAAAATGCAGCTAGAAGGTAGAATCCAATAAAAATGCTGAATCCTAAAACAGTATTTTTTGACCGCTATCAAATTCTGCCTTCTGCTTTTTGACAATCAAGCATCCAGGATACAAGCCTCCGGATTCATCGGTGGAGAAAGAAAAAACCTGTATCCGATAAAGGAGCCCCCGAATTTATCTCGCGCAAGTCAATGCTTCCAATCTAAAATCTAAAATCTAAAATCTAAAATCTAAAATCGATTGACCCCGCCCAAAAACCAGGGCTGTTTCATTCTCTTGTAGGGGCAGCCCCCCGTGGCTGCCCCAATCTCTGAAACACGAGCAAATCGTCGATG
>NZ_JAUBTT010000013.1:0-81820 GCF_036705125.1 Microcoleus sp. B7-D4 | reverse complement strand
GGGAGGGTAGGCACGGGGGCACTGATGGGGAGGGTAGGCACGGGGGCACTGATGGGGAGGGTAGGCACGGGGGCACTGATGGGGAGGGTAGGCACGGGGGCACTACCCCTACAAAATTCATGTTTTTGGTGAGAATGAAACCGCCCTGCGCCCAAAAACGGATACAAGTTTCCCACAGGAGTCGGCAGCAGCCCAAAATTTTAGGCTCTTGTTGAATATCTCAGATTCATCTGTGGAATAAATCTCAAATCTCCAATCGTTCAACTAAGCGAGATTGACTCAGCCCTCGCTGAACGTCTCACGCCGAAGTCTCCAATCGACTGATGCCTAATTTTCTTCTGTCAATTTTCTTCTGTCAAACCGTGATTTAATGGTGTGGCTCAGTTAAAATTGTTCAGGCAAAATTGTCGGACTCAAATTATCGGACAGCGACCACAACATTTTTTTACCCAAAAATTATTTACCACCTCAACCAAGCTCAAAATTCATATGTAATGTAACATGGCTTGTTGCTTGTAAAAATATAACTTCAGACATATTTTCGCCTGCCGGTGACAAACTTAAGAATTTTCATTACCTCCGGCCACTGCGTACCATTAATCGAAGGTGGGAAAATCCTGGCGAGGCGTGGAAAAACAGCTAGGATCTTTGCCATTTAACCTTTTCCAGCTCCCTTTATTCAAATCGTAGCAGCTCTAAACAGGAAATTGTAGAGTTCGATTGCGCCCCAAATGCCTAACTCTTACCGCAGTTAGATAGACAATTAAAGGCAGAGACTGCAATATGAAATAGGCAACAAAAACTGTTTCAAATCTCAAGTACGACTTATTTTGGGCGATCGGGTCTCAGGAGTGTATAACGGCATCCAGCTAATTTTTTAGAGGTGCGAGATGTTTGGGAACTTCTAAAAAAAAGCGCCGTCACGGTATCCAAATTCGTTATTTCATAAAAAGTAGGAGTCCAAATGAACGAAGTATCTGAGAAACCAATTTATAGAGTTCTTAATCTATTGTCGCTGCTAGCGCTGGCATACTATGCAGCTACTTCCATCAATTATATTTTCGAGAGTGACGCTCAAATCTACAGGTACGATAGCCAGAGCAATTCCAACGCGTCACCAGCCCAACTAGCAGCACACCGCTAGGAATAAATAGTAGAGATTTTCTCTCAATTAATGCCGAATTAAATTTCGGAAAATTTGCTAATCGTTAACGATCAGCTCGAAGTTAACAACAATTAGTAAAAAACTATGGGCTAAAAAGTAAATAGTTTCACTCAGAGGTATTAGCGCTCGAATGGGGAGCACATCAATGAAAGCAGCCAACCTAGAAATTGGAGTTGGGAGGCAGGAGGCAGGAGGAAATAGGAAGAAAGAAGGAGCCAGAAGAAGTGTTTTTACAAATATTGAGATGATCCCATCGGATGTACTACAAAAATTAACTGTTTAATGGGTTCTCAAAAGAGACCAGAGTGATGAAAGGATGGGTAAGCATTTTCATCAGTAAAAGCATTAATAGCTTTATTAATCCCTTCATCAAGAACATTTGAAGGTGGATATGCTTGAGAAGGGAAAATCGCTTTGATTTTTGCCCAAGACAACTCTATCGGAGATAAATCCGGCGAGTATCGAGGTAAAAATTTTACCTTTGCTCCGATAGATACCATCAAAAAATTGACGGCTTCAGCATTATAAATAGGTAAATTATCCATACCTACAATTGCGCCAACCCATAACTGGAGCAGGAGTCGCCAGCAGCCCAAAATTTTAGATGCTAGTTCCAGTTCCCAGATTCATCTGTGGACTAAATCTAAAATCTAAAATCTAAAATCTAAAATCTAAAATATAGTGACAGTACCGTCACAAATCTACCGGCCAACCGTTCATCCCAACTTCACCAAAAGAAGATCGCTGCATTGTCGGATTTGGCGGATGGATGCGGCTCATGGTTGAAATGACGGAGAGGGGTTGAAAAACTGGGTTTTTTAGCCAAAATCCTACATTGATCGTGAGGGATTTGGCGGGAAACATCAAGGTGATGAGGCTCAAAAGTCCGTCAGGGACTGTGTTGGGATGCACTTGTGATTGAATCCGGCCTCCAGCGTGCGCCGACTTGCTTTCAAAGCCAGCTAAAAAATTTTGATTTCTGGGGAACTATTGGCGAAAATCAAAAGTCAAGTCAACAACAGTGTACTTAAAAGAAGTCGCAGCTCAGTTCCAGCCCCATTGCGGGCGATCGAACTCTCCGGCGATGACAGTGCCCGCGGGCCCGGTGCAAGTTCTCAATCTTGAGAGCATACTCCCATTAAAAATGGTCTCTGTGTATCTTCCGGCTATTGTTTTAATAATGACTAGCCACACCGACGGTCATTATGGTAAACTCGCAAACGTTTAAGTGGAATATTTTCGTGTTAGAGGAGGCAGTGGTGGAGTCGAGAGTCAAAAGCAGGAAACAACCGAGATTTGCTGCTCAACGAATACAGGATTCAACTCGCGCTCCGAGGCTCGCTGCTGACAATTTAAATTACATGACAGCTTATAGCAGCCGGGTCAATTAGGGTCTCAACCGATGTCCGGTTTCATTTATTGAATCCCTTTGGAGGGAAAAGTGTATTGTAGAAAAATGATTGATCTTTTAGGAGGAGTGTAAATGACACAGGTAACAAATCCAACAACACCAGCAAGTTCACTACCAGGTGGTGTCGGTGGCGGTGGCTCAACCATTATCGGCATCCAAGGCGATAACAGATTGATCGGCGGCCCCGGCAGCGATCTCATCCAGACTTTTGCGGGCGCTGATGTCATCGCCGCTGGCGGTGGCAACGACATCGTTTTTTCCGGTGGCGGGAATGACAATATCGGCGGTGGCGACGGGAACGAGATCATCGTTTCTGGTTCGGGCGCGGATACTGTGGCTGGCGGCAGCGGCGATGAATTGATCTTTGCTGGTAAAGGGGATGACCTCGTAAATGGCGGTGATGGGAATGACACCTTACTCGGCGATAAGGGCAACGACATCGTAATCGGCGGATCGGGCAGCAACGTTCTCTACGGCAACGAAGGCAGCGATACTGTCGTCGGCGGCGACGGCAACGAGTCTTTATACGGCGGTAAAGGCAACGATACTGTCAATGGTGGCGGTGGCAATGACTTTATCTCTGGGGACAGAGGAAGTGATGTGCTGACGGGCGGTGCTGGCAGCGATACGTTCTACTTCGCGAGTGCTGGTGGTGGCGATTTCGGCGTAGACACGATCACTGACTTTACCCCAGGCGAAGATAAGATCCGCTTGAAGCAGGGCGGTGTGTTCGCGGGTTTGGGCAGCACGTTCGAGGCGAGCGAGTTTGTCGTCGTTTCTGGTTTCAACGAAGCTACTCCAGGAGCAGCCACGACGAACAAGTTGGTCTACGACCCAACAAGCGGTAAGTTGTTCTTCAACGGCAGCAACGGAGTGCTAACTGTTGCTCAGTTGCAGCCTAACCTGACAATTACCTCGAACAGCTTCGAGTTGTTCTAAAACAATTGGCTGTTGTGGGGCGGCATCGGATAAGATTCGGGGCTGTTCTCACAAAGCCGGTAGTTTTAAAGGATTTCAACCTCACTCTGCTACAAGCGGGGTGAGGTTGAAATATTCAATGCAGGAAGTGAAGCAGGGGCAGTTAAAAAAAATAGATCGACAGTTATTGATAAAATTAATCGATCGCCCGATGGGGAAAAATATAAATCAATACGCTTGGGTTAAGGTCGATCCCCCCGGCGCCTAGGGCGGGCACGGGGGCACCGCCCCTACAAGGGGGAGGCACGGGGGCATCGCCCCGGCGCCTAGGGCGGGCACGGGGGCACCGCCCCTACAAGGGTGGGACAAGAACTTACTCTTGCGTCGCCCAACAACCAGGGATGCTGCAAGGGATATCGCCCGGAATAAATATTTTTAACGCAAGCGTATTGAAATATAAATACAAAGTTTTTAAATCAGAATTTCTAGGTTTTACTGAAGCGGTAAAGAAACCGCAACTGCACCGCGAGCAATGAGCACTGAAGAATATATCCGGCAAGCCCAAATTTATTTGAACCGGGGGAAGTTAACTGAGGCGATCGAGTTTTGCAAAAAGGCGATCGAACTTCAACCGTTTTCGCCCTCGGCTTACACGACTTTAGGCGAAATTCTCGAAGCTCAAGGCGATCCGACGGCGGCAAGAGACGCTTTTGTGCAAGCTTTGGAGATTTCGCCCCAGTTTTTTCTGGCTCATGCTTATTTGGGTCAACTTTACAGCGACTATGCGTGGCTGGATGAGGCGGTTTTTCACTACCGACAAGCTCTGGATTTGAAACCAGATTGGGCAGAAGTTCATTATAACTTGGGAAATGTTTTTCACAAGCAGGGTAATTTGTTGGGGGCGATCGACTGTTACCGAAATGCGATCGCCCAAAAACCGGATTATCTTGATGCTTTATACAATCTGGCTGTGGTTTTAGATGAAAATAGTCAGCTCGAAGCGGCAATGGATACCTACCGACAGGTGATTGCCGTGGCGCCGGATTACGTGAAAGCTTACAGCAATCTGGGTGTGATTTTGCTAAAGGACGATCGCGCGGCTGAGGCGATCGAAGTTTACCAGCGGGCGATCGAGATTAAGCCGGATTGGGCGACGCTGCACAATAATTTGGGTCAAGCCTTCCTGGACAAAAGTCCCGATCGGGCGATCGCATCTTACCTCACAGCTATTGAGTTGGAGCCGGACATGGTTTTGGCTCACTACAATCTGGGGAAAGCGTGGCAATTACAGGGGGAACATTCGGCGGCGCTTGCTTGTTTCGATCGCGCGATCGAGATTAATTCCGACTATATTTCAGGCTATACAGACGCCGGGTTTTCTTTGATGGTTTTGGGCAAAATTGCTGAAGCCATGCCTTATTTTCAGCGGGCGATAGCTCTGAAGCCTGATTTTGTTGAAGCTTACTGCCGCTTAGGAGACAGGCGCAGAGTGGCGGCGGTAGATGATGATGAATTGTCAAGGGCGATCGCTGCGTGCGATCGATTTCTCACAGCATTGATGGGAAGTTCGGCAACGGATTTTGTAGCGGATGTAACGGATGTAACGGATGTCACGGATGTCACGGATTTAACTGATTTAAAAGTAAATAAAAAAGATGGTGTGGCTAGATATTTGTCAAGTGCAGCTTGCGAATTACCTGTTGCTGAAATTTGCGATTATTTAGCAGAAATATACCTGCATTTGGGAAATGCTTTAACAGAGTACGGCGGGCACGAATCTGCCGCCGCTTATTATCAAAAAGCTTTGCAAATTCAACCACAGAATGCAGAGATTTACTGGCGGGTGGGAAATTCCTTAGCCCAGCAAAAGCGGTTCGTTGCAGCAATTGCAGTTTACCGCATGGCTTTGACGATTCAACCTGCTTTACCGCAGGTTTATTTTGAGTTGGCTAAACTGCTGGAAAAAGAGGGGCGCTGGGAACGGGCGCTCGATTATTATCAAAAAGTTTTAGAGTTGCAATTGCACGGGTATGGGGAGCAGAAAAAGTGGAAAAAACAGAGCTTTATCTGGCCTGATAGCACTTCTATAAAACCTCCTCACGCTATTTATTTATCGAGCTGGGATTGGCTGGTTAATGCTAAGTTGGATTCAGAGAATTATGTGGAAATATTTTGGAAGCCTGCACCAGAAGCAAGTGCAGAAAATATTCCGAATTCCCAATTTGCGAGATCCAATTCCAAATTGGCAAATTCCGATTGTACCGGGTTAACTTGCGGGCTGTGTTTGCAGCGACTTTCTAAGTGGTTCGATCCGGTGCATTTGGGTTGGGGAGTTTGTCGTTTGTCCAACTCGCAACCGATACCTGTGGAGTCGCCCAAGACTTTTGTGGCTGCAATTCCTAACGGGCGAGTTTGGATTGTGCCACAGGAAAATTATTGGCTGATTTGCAAGGCGATAGCTGTAATTACTCCAGACAATTATTTGTTGGCTGATGTGTCGAGAGATTATCCGGGGTTTTTGCCGGGATGCGAAAAGCATGATGTTAGAAAACACAGCGTTTTTCAGTTAGAATCATTTCCAGCTTTAAAGCAAATTGACGGCAGGGTGGCGGTGCTTTCTGGTTTGTCGGGAAATGTCTATTTTCACTGGATGGTTGATGTTTTGCCGAGGATAGAATTGCTGCGGCTCAGCGGTAGGGATTTGGCGGAGATTGATTGGTTTTTGGTCAATAGTTGTCAGCACCAATTTCAGCGGGAAAGTCTGAGAATTCTGGGCATTCCCGAAGAGAAAGTCTTGGAGAGCGATCGCGTGCCTCATCTTCAAGCAACCGAGTTAATTGTGCCGTCTTTTGCGGGATATTTGGGCTGGGCTTCTGGGTGGGCGATGGATTTTTTGAGGCGGGAGTTTCTCAAGGGAATTATACCTAGTTCGAGCTATCCCAAACGCATTTATATCAGCCGCAGCAAAGCAAGATACCGACGAGTTTTGAACGAGGAAGATGTGGTTGAGGTGTTGGAGAAATTTGGGTTTGTTTCTCTTTTACCTGAGTCGATGTCTTTGGCAGAGCAAATTGCTCATTTTTTCCACGCTGAGGTAATAGTTGCCGCCCACGGCAGCGGCTTGACAAATACGATTTTTTGTAGCCAGGGAACTAAAGTAATTGAGTTGGTGTCGCCTCACTATATCAGCCATTATTACTGGGGAATCAGTCAATATTTGCAGTTGGAACATTACTTTTTAGCGGGCGAGGCTTTTGAATGCTATCCTATTAGACAGTTGATGTATCAGAATTCGCTGACTGAGGATATTTTAGTGAACTTGAGTTCGCTGAAAAAGATGGTTGAGGTGGTGGGTTTGGGTTAGTTGGTGTCTGGAGTAAGTTTAATTATGCCCTTGATTGAGAAGATGGAAAAGGCAGCGGTTGATTTGAGTCGGCAAGCAGAAGTTTATTTCGCCGAAGGAAAGTTGAATGAGGCAGTTGCGGCTTGCGAGTCAGCGTTGAAAATTGAACCGAATTTGGCGGCAGCGTGTCAGACGCTGGGAAAGGTGATGCAGGTTCGAGGTGAAATCGAGCAAGCTAAGCAGTGGTATGAAAGGGCGATCGATCGCAATCCAAATTTGCCGGAAGTTTATGCTAATCTCGGCATTTTGTATTCTCAAGAAAAACAGTGGGAAAAGGCGATCGCCACTTGTGAAAAAGCGATTTCTTTAGTACCGAATTTTGCTGCTGTTTACCGCCAGTTGGCGAGAATTTGGACGCAGTTAGAGAAGCGAGAAGAGGCGGCAGACTGTTGGTATCAAGCTTTTAATATTGAGCCGAATTGGGCAACGGCTGAGGAGTACGTGACTCTGGGAAATAGTTTGGTGGAATTGGGAAAGTGCGATCGCGCTATGGAGTGTTATTCGCGCGCAATTAAGTTAAACCCGCAACTGGCAACAGCTTATCACAATTTGGGGGAAATGCTGGTTGGCCAGAAGCGGTGGGATGAGGCGATCGCCAATTACCGACAAGCGATTGCCATCAATCCAATTTTTTTTGAATCTTACCACAGTTTGGGTAAAACTTGGGCGGAGCGAGGAGAATTGGATCGGGCGATCGCCTGTTACCGCAAAAGCCTCGAACTCAATCCCAACTACGCTCGTGCTTACGTGGGTTTAGGTAATGTTTTCGCGCAAAAACGCGACTTTGATGCAGCCATTAAATGTTACCGTCAGGCTCTGGAAATTAATGATAATTCCTACTGGACATACAATTGCTTAGGAGACGCTTTGGCTCAAAAACAACTGTGGCCCGAAGCTATTAGTTGCTACCGCAAAGCTATTGAAATAAATCCAAATATCCCTTGGTTTTATGTCAATTTGGGAATTGCCTTCACCTGCGAACAATCCTGGGATGAAGCTGTTAGCGCTTACCTGCACGCGGTTCAGATTGAGCCGAATTTGACGGGGATCAATCAGAGGTTGGGATATGTTTTGCGGAAGCGAAGCGAATCGGACTTAGACAGCACAATCCAAACTTATTGTCAAGGTATCGAGGTACTTGCAAGCGGGAAAATTTACCACAAATTGCTGGGAATTGAGTTAGATGGAGCAGAGTTTTATATAAATTTAGGCAATAGTTTAGCGAAACAGAAGCAGCTTGAAGGTGCGATCGTATTTTATAGCATGGCACTGCAAATTGAACCCAATGCTGCGGAAGTTGTCGCCCAACTCAATGATGTTCGGGCGAAACAACAGGAGTTATACGCACAAATTGCCACTTACCGTCGCCAAATAGAAATCGCTCCGAGCAATGCTCAGCCTTACAACGATTTAGGAAATATTTTACCGCAATTAGGGGAATTAGAAGAAGCAATTATTTGCCACCAAAAAGCGGCAGAATTGAGGGGTTGGCCTGAGTGTGCGGCGAAAGATTATCAATTTACCCAAGATTGGTTTACCCACAATATTCCTATTTGGCAACGGCATTTGCAGGAATTTACCGGAATTGCGGATTTTCAAGTTGTGGAAATTGGCAGTTTTCAGGGAATGTCGGCTTGCTGGCTGCTGGATAATATTTTAACTCATCCGACGGCAAAGATTACTTGTATTGATTTGTATTTCCAACAACATTTTAAAGGCAATATTGTTAAAACGGGAGCAGCAGATCGGGTAATTGAATTAGAAGGTTACTCTCAAGATTTGTTAGTGAATTTGACTTCGGAATATTACGATGTTGCTTACATTGACGGCTGTCACAAACCCACAAGTGCTCTGCAAGATGCGATTTTATCTTGGAGGTTGGTGAAAGTTGGGGGATTGATGATTTTTGACGATTACGAGTTTACGTTTCCCGACAGCCCGGAGCAAGATACTAAAATTGGGATAGATGTTTTTTTGGAGATGTTGGGAAGTCAGTTAGAAGTAGTACACAAAGGCTATCAACTGATTGTTAAAAAAATCGGCAATCAAAGTTTGGGCGCCGAGCAAACTCTGTTGTCTCTGGGTTGGGAAAAGTTGGGGGAGATTGCGGCGAATTCCGGTTATTTGGATGAGGCGATCGCCCGCTATCAAACAGCTATTAAAATTAAGTCGGGCAACTACTTAACTTACCACAATTTGGGTAAAGCTCTGCAAGAGAAAGAACTGTTTGACGAAGCTCGGGCAGCTTACCAACGGGCTATCGCACTCAACCCTAATTTTAGTTGGTCTTACCACTTTTTGGGGGAAACTTTGCAGGCGATGGAGGAACACGAGGAAGCCACTGTTGCTTACCGCAAAGCTATTGAGTTAAATCCCGATTTTTGTTGGACTTACAACAATTTAGGCGATGTGCTGATGGAGCTTTCTGAGTGGGAGGAAGCTGCTGTTGCTTACCGCAAGTTAGTTGAACTGAATCCCGATTTTTGTTGGTCTTACGACAGATTAGGTAAGGCTTTGATTGCATTGGAAAACTGGGAAGAAGCGGCGGCGGCTTACCGCAAAGCTATTGAATTAAATCCCGATGATTGTTGGTTGTACAATAGTTTGGGAGAAGTTCTGGAATTACAAGAAAATTGGCCCGAAGCAGCAGCGGCTTTTGGTGGTGCTATTGAGCTAGAATCTCAGCATAGTTGGCTGTACAAAAAATTTGGTGATGCACTGCGGAAGCAAGGGGAATTGGAAAGGGCGAGCGCCATTTATGAAAAAGGTATCAATCTCGATCCAAAATCCTGTTGGTGTTACGAAGGATTGGGTTTGAGTTTAATGGCTAAACAGCAGTGGGAACCTGCAATCACTAATTTAGTTCAAGCCCTGCAAATTAAACCCGATTTGTTTGAAGTTTACGATAACATAGGTTATGCTCTGGAACAACAAGGAGAAGTCAATGAGAGCGATCGGGGAGAATACAGCAATCTAATCTTACCCTTAAGTATTCTCAAAAAATACTGTGGGTTTACAGAAGATTTGACCGTTGCAGCAGAATCCAATCCGCACCTCACCTGCATTGACATCCATCCTGCGAGTCAAATCAATTTATCTGATTCCAAAACAATCGACAGCAGCCGCAGATTTTGGGAACATCAAAGTCATTCCAGAAAAGCTTTTGTTGCCGTATTGCCAAACGGACGAGCTTGGGCAGATGTTGTGACTACCGCCGTCATTACTTCAGACAATAAACTTGTTACTGATATTTCAATGGGCTGTTCTGAATTGGTAATCACTTCCGACAAATTGCCTCCCGCTGAACACGTCGATGGAAATGTGGCTTTTTTATCGGCTCGCTGGGGTGGAGCCGCTTATTTTCATTGGATGTTTGATGTGATGACGCGATTTGACCTTTTGCAGCGGAGCGGATTGATAGAAACTATAGATAAGTTTGTTGTCAATGCCTCGGATTCTTCCTACCAAGCCGAAACTTTAGAGACTTTAGGAATTCCTCAAGATAAACTTTTAGAAAGTCGCTGCAATTTACACATTACAGCCGATAAATTAATAGTTCCGTCAATATTTTATGACGGAGCGGGAGCGGTTTCTAAATGGAAGTGTGAATATCTTAAACAGACATTTTTAAATGAAAAACCGCCACTAAACACAGACTATTCAGAGCGAATTTATATCACCCGCCAACAAGCATCCTATCGGCGAATCGTCAATGATGAAGAGGTAATTAAATACTTAGAAAAATTGGGGTTTCGCAGTGTTAAGTTGGAAACTATGTCGGTAGCGGAACAAGCATCGTGTTTAGCTGCTGCTAAAGTAGTTGTCGCACCTCACGGAGGGGGGTTGACTAATCTAGTTTTTTGCAGTCCGGGAACCAAGGTAATTGAGATTTTTTCTCCCCTTTACGTGCCGCATTGTTATTGGATGATTAGCAATTTGTGCGCTTTGGAACATTACTATTTACTTTGCGATTTGGTGGATGACCAAACTCAGAAATATCCGGGACATAAAGATATACGGGTGGATTTGAACTCGCTGGAAAAATTAATGAATCTTGCAGGAGTTTTGCATGGATAATGACTACCACAATCTGGGTAATTCTCTGCAAGAAAGCGGTCGGTTTAATGAGGCTGTTGCTGTTTACAAGCAAGCTATTGAATTAAATCCTAATTTTTCGTGGTCTTATCACAGTTTGGGCGATGTTTTGCTGAAACTTGAAAAATGGGAGGAAGCTGTCGCTGCTTACAAAAACGCTGTTGAGTTAAATCCCGATTTTTCTTGGTCTTATCACAATCTGGGCGATGCTTTGCTGAAACTTCGGCGATGGGAAGAAGCTGCTGCTGCTTACCGCTGCGAGATTGCACTCAACTCGGATTTTGCTTGGTCTTTTTGCAATTTAGGCGACGCTTTAACTCAACTCAAACAGTGGGATGAAGCTATCGCCGCGTATTTAAAAGCTATTGAAATTGACGGAGATTTGCCGGGAATTTACGAGAAGTTGGGATACGCTCTCGGACAAACAGAGTCGGATTTAAACTTAGTGTTAGAACAATCTCAATTGCAAATTACACGGGAAAATTGGGAGTTTTATTTGCACTTAGGAGAGAATTTAGCCAAGTACGATCGCCCAAAAAGCGCAATTATTTTTTACCAAGCTCTCTTGACAGCTATGCCTAATTATGGTAATGTTTCAGCGAAATTAGAGGAGTTGTTGCAGCAGCAAGAAAAGTGCAATAGCGCATTAGCCTCATCTCGCGCAACAGTCGCCCAAAAACCCGATGATTGCTGGTCTTATTACAATTTAGGTGCTGTTCTGAGCCACCAAAAATATTGGGAGGAAGCGGCGGCGGCATTTTTTCAAGCAATAGAAATAAATCCCGATCTTCCTTGGTGGTTTTATTACAATTTGTGGGAAGTTTTTGTTAGGCAAAACAAGCTAGATGAAGTTGAGAACTTGTGCCGCGAAGTTGTTGCAGCTAAACCGGAGGCTTTTTGGCCTTATCTGAATTTGGGGGAAGCTTTGACGAGGCAAGGTAAAATTGCTGAGGCGATTGATTTTTATCGAACTGTCAGTTACAAACAAAGTTTGGCATCTCTTATCAGTAAGAGAACAGGCAAGATGCCTGTTCCACAAGCAGATACAGGCAAGATGCCTGTTCCACAAGCAGATACAGGCATCTTGCCTGTTCCACAAGCAGATACAGGCATCTTGCCTGTTCCACAAAATTGGAACTTAAAAGCCGTTAAAGTTCCTAACTTTATAATTATTGGTTCTCAGCGGTGCGGCACGACTTCTCTGTATACTTATTTAGCTCAACACCCGCGAATTTTGACTCCGATTAAAAAGGAGATGGATTTTTTCTCGTGGCACTTTGACAGAGGGATTGATTGGTATTTGGCTCATTTTCCCCCAATGCCTTCGGGAGAGGAATTTGTAACTGGCGAAGCAAGTCCAAGCTATTTTGACTGTCGGGAAGCACCGGAACGACTCTACAGCCTGTTTCCAGAGGCTAAACTGATTGTACTTTTGCGAAATCCGGTCGATCGGGCGATTTCTCAATTTTACCGCTTGACTGACTTAAATTGGGAAGCGCGATCGCTCGATCGAGTAATTAGCGATGAAGTTGAACGGTTGAATCAAAATCCAGAATACATCATCGGCGAGGAACCGGGGAATTATTTAGCTCGCGGTAGGTACATAGAATTTATCAAAAACTGGCGGACTTTCTTTCCCCAAGAACAGTTGTTAATTTTGAAAAGCGAAGATTTTTATGCAGGTGCGGCCACAACTGTCAAGCAAGTTTTAGAATTCTTAGATTTGCCGGAATATCAATTGTCTGAATACCAAAATGCTAATCCCGGTTCTTACCAGCCGGTCAATGAATCGGTTCGCGATTGGTTGAGCGATTATTTCCGACCTTACAATCAGGAATTAGAGGAATATTTGGGGAGGGAGTTTGATTGGGAATAAAGTTGAGCTAAGATTAGAACAACTTGTAAGGAGGTAATACCGATGCTGACGATCGAGCTAGATACGCTACTTAAGGAACAAGCACTCCAACGCCAAGATCCTGAAGATCGCTACATTACCGATAGCGCCAACTGGGAACAATACGAGACACTGCTGAATCGGATTGGAGATACAGCGGGATATCGAGTTACTTATTTAGATGGAGTTTTGGAAATTATGTCGCCTTCTCGCCGCCATGAAAGTAGAAAAACTCGCATTGGAGATCTGCTGCTTATTTATTTTGTAGAAGCTGACATCGAATATTTCCCTTTTGGGTCTACAACTCTGCGACAAGAGGAAAAACGTGGCGGTACGGAACCGGATGAAGCTTACTGTATTGGCACAGATAAAGAATTTCCCGATTTGGTAATTGAAGTGATTGTTACCAGTGGCAGCATCAATAAACTAGAACTGTATAGAAGGTTGAATGTGCGAGAGGTTTGGTTCTGGCGAAATGACCGATTTTCTATCTACCATTTGCGAGAAGAAATTCCGGTTGAATTCGTGTCCAACTGCGGTTATGAATTAATCACACAAAGCGAATTGCTGCCAGGAATTGATATCGATATGTTGACAGAATGTGTAAAAAATCCTCACCCGTTAGCAGCAGCAAAGGAATGGAGACAGAATTGCCGACCTACTTAACCCTCTTTTGTCAGTTTCGGCAGAAAATAATCTGGGATGGTTACATCATAAGGCTTTTACCAAAAACCTTGATTTGGGCCATTCTGTTAGAAAATAAATGCTCAAATCCTTGATCTATCTACAGTTGAAAATTTGGTTCTCATTTTTAATTTTCCAGAGTGACAAAAGAGGGTTAAACAGCAAGTTTTAAATCTGCTATCTGTCGCAAAGACAATGAACTGAGCTCGCGCGCGCGCCCAAGTCCGAGAAAAAAACTCGCCTCCCCTTGACAACTCATACTCGTTATGAGTACGCTATAATAAGCAAAGGAATTGAACCCAAGTACCCAAGAATTTAAAATCATGCTGACGAACCAAGAAGGTCAAAGAGTACCCAAAGTCACCTTTCGCACTCGCAAAGACAACGAGTGGGTCGATGTCACCACCGATGATATATTTGCAGGCAAAACCGTAGTGGTCTTCTCGCTGCCAGGAGCTTTTACTCCCACTTGTTCGTCAACGCACCTCCCCGGTTACAACGAATTGGCCAAAGTTTTCAAAGAAAACGGCGTAGATGAAATCGTTTGTATTTCCGTCAACGACACCTTTGTGATGAATGAGTGGGCCAAAGACCAAGAATCAGACAATGTGACGTTAATTCCCGACGGTAACGGCGAATTTACCGAAGGCATGGGAATGCTGGTAGACAAAACAGATTTAGGCTTTGGCAAGCGGTCTTGGCGTTATTCGATGCTGGTAAAAGATGGCTTGGTTGACAAAATGTTTATTGAGCCTGATGAACCGGGCGATCCTTTCAAAGTGTCCGATGCCGAGACGATGCTCAACTACATTAACTCCGCAGCAGCCAAGCCGAAGGTAGTTTCGCTGTTTACAAAAATGGGCTGTCCCTTCTGCGCTAAGGCTAAGGCACTGCTGAGTAAACATGGCTTTGATTATGAAGAAATCGTCTTGGGCCGGGAGATCACAACCAAATCGCTCCGGGCTATGACTGGGGCTACAACTGTGCCGCAAGTATTTATCGACGGCAAGTTGATCGGTGGTTCCGAAGCCCTAGAGTCTTATTTGGGTGTTGCTTAGTTAAACCAAAATACTTAGATTGCGGGTGCCCGCGTGCACACCTTACAACGAGTAAGGTGTGCACGCGGGCGTTTGTCGTATTTGGGGGTATTTAGCCCGATCGAGCTTTCGGGTCATTAGTTCGATCGGTCTATTTATCCATTCTCGTGCCACAATTACTGGGGAAGTAATATTAAAAACGCAAGAAAGGGGAGTGAACGATCGTGGATTTGAGTTTAGTCGCGTCAAATATCTTAAATCCGCCCATATTAGCTTTTTTCATGGGAATGCTGGCAATTTTTCTCAAATCTGATTTAGAAATTCCAGCGCCCATCCCCAAACTGTTTTCGCTCTACCTGCTGTTTGCGATCGGATTTAAAGGCGGCGTCGAACTATCCAAAAGCGGAATTGACCAGCAAGTTGCCCTGACAATTTTGGCAGCGATGCTGATGTCAATGCTCGTACCCGTTTATACTTTTTTCATATTGAGGATCAAACTCGACTCCTACAATGCCGCCGCGATCGCAGCCACCTACGGTTCCATCAGCGCCGTCACATTTATCACCGCAACCTCCTTCCTCACAGCACAGGGGATCGACTTTGACGGTTACATGGTAGCCGCGCTAGCATTAATGGAATCCCCAGCAATTATAGTTGGTCTGATTCTAGTCAGTGTATTTGGGGGGGAAGAAGGAAAACGCGAAATAGTTTGGTCAGAAGTGTTGCAAGAAGCATTCCTAAACAGTTCAGTTTTTCTGCTGATTGGCAGCCTAATTATGGGCATAATGACAGGAGAACATGGTTGGGAAGTTATGAGTCCGTTTACTCAAGACTTGTTTTACGGAGTTCTGACTTTTTTCTTGCTAGACATGGGGCTGGTTGCTGCTAGCAGAATTAAAGATTTGCAAGAAGCAGGAATTTTTCTGATCGGCTTTGCAATCCTAATTCCCATAGTCAACGCAGTAATTGCTTTGGTAATAGCCAAATTAATCGGAATGCCGCAGGGAGACACTTTGCTGTTTGCCGTATTGTGCGCGAGTGCTTCTTATATAGCAGTACCAGCAGCCATGCGCCTAACTGTTCCCGAAGCGAATCCAAGTCTTTACATTTCAACTGCCTTAGCAGTGACATTTCCATTTAATATCATTGTAGGCATTCCCCTGTATCTATACGGAATCAATATGTTTTGGAGGTGAGATGATGGAGTCAGTCAAAAGAGTAGAAATCATAGCCCACTCAGTGGAGCTCGGCAAGATTTTAGACGGTTTAGACAAAGCTGGCGTACCCGGTTATTCGGTGATTCGTGATGTGGCTGGAAAAAGCACTAGGGATCACGTTTCCCGTGATTCATCAATGACGGCGCTGGATAACATTTATGTGCTTGCTTTTTGTTCACCAGCTCAAGTTTCAGCAGTTGCAGAAAACATTAGACCCGTGCTCAATAAATTTGGTGGGTCGTGTTTTATTTCAGATGCGGTGGAATTGCTAATTACTAGGTGCGTCGGGTAGTCATTAGTCATTAGTAATTAGTAATTAGTCATTAGTCATTAGTCATTAGTGATTGGTGATTATACCAATTCGGAAAATTTGAGCTACACATATAGCAATCCTCGCATCATTTGTGAATTTCTTACTCCCTCCCCGCGAGTTCGGGGAGGGTTGGGGTGGGGTAAAAAATTTACGACTCCTGCAAGGATTGCTATAGATTGTACGCCATATGTGTATGGACACGGCAGTGCTGTGTCCTTGCGCGTATCTGCGACTTTCATCCTAGGCTTTGGTTCCCACAATCGCCACTGGTGAGAATGCCAATCCGTTTCGCCTTTTGGATAAGTTTTTTATTATTACTTTAGCCTGATTTAAAAAAGGCAATTTTGAAAATATTTTCTGTCTATTATAGCACTTTTACAAGTTGACAAAAATCAGCCATTAGCCATTAGTCAGCGGTCTTTTCAGGATTAATTGCCCTTCCCAGCCGGGGCAGAATTCAGAATTCTTAAGAGATAGAAAAGAATCAGTTGCAAAAATCCGTAAGCGTGGTAAATTCTAAGCCACAACAGGCGATCCTCTTCGTTGGCGTAGCCCCCGTAGGGGCGGGCGTCGCTAACGCCCGATCGACTAACGATATTTTCAATAGGAGTTTAAACATGGCTGCATTAAAAGTTGGCATCAACGGATTTGGTCGCATCGGACGGCTAGTCATGCGCGCCGGCATCAAAAACCCCAACATCCAATTTGTCGGCATTAACGACTTAGTTTCGCCAGAGAACCTGGCTTATCTTTTCAAATACGACTCCACCCACGGCATTTACGACGGCGAAGTTGAAAGCAAACCAGACGGGATTGTCGTTGACGGACTATTTATCCCCTGCACATCGATTAGAAATCCGGCAGAATTGCCTTGGGGTAAAACGAGCGCCGATTATGTTGTAGAATCTACCGGATTGTTTACAGATTTTGAAGGCGCATCAAAACACTTGACCGCAGGAGCAAAACGAGTAATACTTTCAGCACCGACAAAAGACCCGGAAAAAGTTCCAACTTTTCTAGTAGGCGTCAACCACCACAAATTTGACCCGACAAAAGATACGGTTGTTTCTAATGCTAGCTGTACGACGAATTGTTTAGCACCAATTGCCAAAGTAATCAACGATAACTTCGGCTTGGAAGAAGGTTTAATGACGACAGTTCACGCAATGACAGCTACTCAACCAACTGTAGACGGCCCCAGCCAAAAAGATTGGCGGGGAGGACGCGGTGCGGCTCAAAATATTATTCCATCTTCGACCGGTGCAGCAAAAGCTGTTACTTTGGTGTTGCCAGAATTGAAAGGAAAATTGACGGGAATGGCTTTGCGGGTGCCAACTCCCGACGTGTCTGTAGTTGACCTTACTTTCAAAACGGCGAAGGAAACTAGCTATAAAGAAATTTGCGAGGCAATGAAAAAAGCTTCGGAGGGCGAACTCAAAGGCATTCTTGGATATACTGAGGATGCGGTGGTTTCGACAGATTTTCAGGGCGACGCGCGATCGAGCATTTTCGATGCAGGTGCGGGAATTGAACTGAATTCTAAGTTTTTCAAAGTTGTTTCCTGGTACGACAACGAGTGGGGTTATTCTAGCCGCGTGATTGACTTAATGCTGTCGATGGCCGAGAAAGACGGAATTTTGAATAATTAATTTTTTTGGGGGTGGCATTTTGGGCGGGCTCGCGTGCCCAACCCCTACTCCCCACAAACAAATTCCTAGGATATTTTGTGGAACGGGCATCTTGCCCGTTTCTGATAATGTTACCTAATGTAAGTTAAACTTTTTTTGTTTCCGATTCGATCGCGCTTATGTCTGAATTACCACCGCTGAATAACGAAACTATTTGGGCTATTCTCAACGAAGAAATCGACGATGCTGCCGTCAACCGATTAGTTTGGCTGTATCTGGGCTACCGCTGGGATGCCGAGACTGGCAAGTGGAACAGTGCAGGTGTTGCAGCCGAGTGGCGGCAAGAGTACCCGGAACCGCCGGATTTTATCGATTCTAGGCCGGCGACGGTGAAATTGACTCGATCGACCCCCCCAGAAAACAAGCAGTTGCTGAAGGAAAAATTGGGCTTTAAAGGCTATAAAATTGGGGAATTCGGGCCGAGACAGACTCGCAGGGCGACGATGGCTAATTGGTTGATGGGTTTTATCGAATCTGGGGCGTAAAAGGAATTTTGGATGGCTGCGCGGTTGTGGCCACCGTTAAAGTACAGAGATAGGAGATTTTTTGGCAGGAAAACCCCTAAATCCCTATAAAGGATTGAAACTTTGATTAAACTCTTCCTCTCTTTCTCTGTGTCCTCTGCGTCCTCTGCGGTTAATTAACAAAAATTAAGCCTGTTGAAAGTCAAAACACACTAAAACCAGCCAATTCCAACATCCTCACCCCGAACCCTGACACCGGACTGCGGCAGACTTTATGTGTATACTTTGAGGTCAAAAGGTTTCAACCGCCGCCTTCATAAAGGGACTAATAAACCCGGATTTGGTATTAATTATTTTCCGGGCGATTGTGCTAACAGATTTGATATAAGCGAAGGATTTTAAACTCGAATTCAATTAACTAGATCGCCAACGCTTCAGCCTTATTTTGCTGGTTCTTGCTGCACCTGCCAATTGCCTCAACCCAGGTACACGGTCCCACCAATTAGGAGTGATGTCACTAGGGGAACTCCTTTGCCACCCCAGGTTTGGAGAAGCAATCAAGGTGACAACATCGGGATTTTGAGATCGGAAAGTAGAATAAGCTCCGTCGAGGTGCATCGGGCCGCCGTCGGGATGTCCCGGAGGTCGGTGTTGCACTTCTTCCAGAAACCGCAGGAGGCGATCGAAAATCCTGCCATTGACAGCGTAAAAATGAGTGGTCATTACCCCCCCAGAAAAGGGTACGAGGGCGACAGGAGACTTTTGTTCAACCTCTTCGACGTGTCCGAAGTAGACGAAATCCCAATCTTGCTGACACAGTTGTTGGAGGATAACAGCTTGGTCTGTTCTGAACTTTGCTGAAATTTCTAGGTCGTCTTCTACAATCAAAATATTGCTCAACCCCTTGTCTTTTGCCTGCTTGAGGATACCTACATGACTGGAAAAGCATCCCCTCGCCCCAATGCTGGGGAAACCTCCTGCTTCGTCGGGGCGGATTGCGGGAAATATCTCAACCTTATTGGGCGTGAGGGGCATTCCTGCTTTCTCTAATTCCTTGACTATGAGTTGCCGTCGGTCTTTCCTTTCAGGGAGATTTACCGCATAAACTCCCTGGAAATAGTCTGTAATTTTCGTCATAGTTTTATCTCGAATCAAGAAGTTGAGGAATCTTCGGCTTGAGCGGTCTCAAATTTTATTTTAGGTCTGTGTCTGCCTTAAACTATTCTATTTTTAGCAAGCTGCATCTTCCATTTTCCTAAACTTACTCAAATTACCTCGGCAGGATGTACTATTAACAGTTTAATTAGCATTGGGATTTGAGTCAGAAGCAACGCATTTCCCCTGTTGAGTTGGGTTTAAGGCTAGGTTAGACACTACTTTAGAAACAGCAGCTTGTTCTTGAATCCATCCGATTTCCCCCGGTTGCAGCTTGGCGCTTTCTACTTCAACTGTTGGCTTAACTACCGGGGAAGGCGAGGGAGTGGGACTTGCCACAGCGGGAGATGGATTCAGTGTCGGTTTTGAAACTGTAGAAAAATCTTTATTTGACTCGGGTTTGGGAGAGTTCGATCGCACTATTTCAGGAATCGAACAAACTTTCAATTCCAGCCAATTGCCTTGAGGCGTAAGCTGTTTGTTTGTCACCTGCAAAACGCTGCCGGCTGGGACTGTTCCTTTGACAGTCAACTCACCGATTGCGCCTCGCAAATCCAAGCGATCGCCCTCTTTTCCCAATTCCCCAGCCCCAGAACTTTTAATCTCTATAAACGAGCCTGTTTCTAAAGATTGGACAGGAGAAGCTACAGATTCAACTGTTTTCTCCGGCGTCCTTCCAGCCTTAATTAAACCGCCTTTCCCGAAAATCGACTCCCCGGCAGTATCGATCGCGCGACCCACCGGAGGGATGAAAAAATAAGCAAATACACCCCCCAACCCTAATAAAAATAAAATTTTCAGCAGCAGCCAAAATAAACTTTTGCTTTTTTCCGGCGGTAACAACAGCGTTTTTCCTTGAGAATTCCCCTCGCCCAGGCTTGTGCTTTCGGTCAAATCCGTTGGCATATCCTCGCTATCGGAAATTAGTTCGATCGGCGTATCTAAAGGTGCGACAGACAGTTCTGTAAAAGTATTGCCGTCTTCCCTCAAATGTGCTTGACAGTGAATTAAAGCAACAGTGACGTTATCGTGACCGTTTCTAGTATTAGCAATCTCAATCAGTCGATCGCGCGCCTTAGCCAAACTAATGCTACCGTCGAGAATTGGCAAAATCTCCGCTTCCCAACATTCCTCAACCCGGTCTTTATCACTCAAACCGTCGGAACACAGCAGCAAAACGCAGTCTTCATCCACTGGAAAACGCTGCACAGTCGGGTGCAAAGTGTTGGACGAAGTAATCCCCAAAGCTTGAATCAGAGCTCCGGCGGCCACTTGTTCCAAAGCATCCCGGTAGAGAGAGTAGCCCAAACGCACCTCGCGGCAGGCCACATTATCATCGAGAGTAACTTGATAGCAGCCGGTGCGGGTAATCCAGTAAGCCCGACTGTCTCCGACGTGGGCGACGTAGAGTTCGTGAATGTGGGCTAAACCCATAACTAGCGTAGTTCCCATCCGCTGGCGGCCTTGGCGGTGTTCGCTGTCGTTGCGACTGGCTATCTTGTCGTTAGCAGCACAAGCCGCCCGTTCCAGCTTGGAAGTCAGGCTCAACGGGTCCCAATTAGCCTGATGCAGGGGCATTTGCTGCAACTTGTCGCGCAGCACACCAATTGCTTCTTCCGAAGCGACTTCGCCGCCGTCTTGTCCGCCGATACCGTCGCACACGATCGCGCAAGCTTCCGCCCCCGGATTTCCTGCCAACAGCGTACCGCTGGGGGGATAGCAAGCATCTTCGTTGTGAGCGCGGGATCTGCCTACATCCGTGCCCGTGGCAATTTCAACGTGACGATCGTAAAATCGGCCGCACTTTGCCAAAGCTTTATCCAACTGGCCCATTAGTTGTTCGCCGTGGCGCACTTGACCGGCAACCATTTGCTGGCAAAGTTGCCTCAAAAAATTGGCAATAGCCGGGTGAGCATCTTCGAGCCACTGCTGCCACAATTTGCCCAACTGCGACAAATGAGGCTGTTTGCGATCGGGCTGCAATTCCAGAAACCGCACCAATTGCCCTTCCACCCGTAGCAGTTCGGGAGTCAGCAGCGTCGAAGCGACGCCCTGAGCGATACACGGCTGCCACAACTGGGCTATTTGCCACAGCCAATTGAGTTGGCGCATCGCTGCGGCTCCTTTCCAGGAATCCGCCAATTCCGGCATTAAAGATTCCGTCACCTTCAAAATAGGCACGTTTTCCAGCAGCCAGATATCTCCCGATAGCTTGCTCATCTTGGACGATACCAGACCGTATACTTGAGGTACGTGCAACTGATAGGCAAACAGTCTCAGATAAGGAGTGACAACACTCGGAATCTCATCGGGCAGTTCCGGCAAGTGTTCGGGTTGAGTATCGACAAGAAGTCGATCGCGCTTGACCAAGTAGCGACCAGCGATCAGATCGCCTGGCTTACACCCTTTGATCCCTTCACCTAAAGCCCATAAGTAGTGTTTTGCCACAGAGTTTTGCATAAGGGTTCCTGACGCCTTGGGGCAAGCGTGCTGATCTGAACTATTTTAGCGATTGAACCTCGACGGGTTGATACGTGGCGATTATTTGACACCCCCGCTTTCTCAACAGACGGAGATTCTTAAGACTTCGCAGTCCTAATCTCCTGATTTTTCAGGTTTCCGGGCTCACCACGTTTCCACTGTTGTGTGCGTAGTGATATCTGACTTTCCCCAGTCTAGGGGTAGGTTTTAATGTCTTGTACTGACACGAACAGTTTACCATTTTGTTGACGGTCGGATGAATCTTGCTATGAGCTTTCACGGTTAGACGATCGCGCCACACCCCAGTCATTGGCTTGAAATCACCAAAAAACTGGGTGGAGCGAAGCGGAGGGCTGAAGCCCCGTCCTTATAGGACGGCTTTACATTGAATTAAATCCCCTTTCGGGGTCGGAGAGGGAATTTTATGCAACCTCTCCGATTTTTGGGGAATGGTTGCCCCAAACTCCCATTTCTGGGGTAAAGTTAGCTTCGACAAAGTTATAAAGGCTTGCGCCGGCTAGCAGCACTGTCGAGCGTGACCTTAAGACTGTTTAACCACTAGCGACAGAGCAAGGGACTAGCTTCGCATCAAGCGGGTGTCGTGACCTAAATAACGTAGCTATTTAAAGCTTAGTCTGGTCAGAATGGCCTGTTAGATTTCTCTTTCAAGCCTCACGCCTGATAGCTGAGGTTTCTGACGCTGTTTTCAGCATATTCCTGATAGCGGCAATTTCCGAAGAAATCGCAGCACTCAAGGGAATGGAGATTTTAGACTAACTCTAATGGTATGATGCAGCTAGGTAGAAATCACCTGAGCCGACAGGTATAAATAAATATCACTTCTCGGTTTTCTCGCGAAGGGTCATCTGTGCCTCGCACCCTAGTTTCGCAACAGAAGTTAAATTTAACCCTACCCAAAGACGGATACAGGCCCGCAGATTCATCTGTGGAGTCAATCTAAAATCTAAAATCTAAAATCTAAAATCAACTGACGGATGCCAGCCCCCGACAGGAATCGTGGACAGCAAAAAAAATTAGATATTAGTTCAAGCGCCCAGATTCATCTCTGGAGTCAATCTCAAATCTAAAATCTAAAATCTCAAATCGACTGATGGACGCAAGCCCCCGACAGGAGTCGTGGAGAGCAAAAAAAATTAGATATTAGTTCAAGCCCGCAGATTCATCTGTGGAATCAATCTAAAATCTCAAATCTAAAATCTCAAATCGACTGACCGGCCTCTGCAAGCTGTTGAGTATTGAACCATGCACCCACATGAACCCAGCGCCTTTCCCAAGAATTTGCCCGATCCGAAGCTGCCGCCTGCTGTTGAAATAGACGAAATACTCACTAGCATTCAACATTCTCACAGTTTCTATTACCAAGTGATGAATCTTGAGGTTTGGGCACTGGTGGAAACCTTGGATGGGATGTTTCCCGGCGCTTGGGGTCAGTTTATGGCCAACCGCCAAGTCGCAGTTAAACAGTTTTTGGAACGAGATCACGTTCCAAATTCTCCGGTTGATGCTGGGGAGGCGGGGGAGAAGTCCGAGGGCACTCGGAAGAAGGAAGAAGCCGGGAGTCAGGAGTCAGGAGTCAGAAACAAGCAGGAAGAAGAATAAAAGCAGATTTTCTCAATTCTCCCCATCTCCACCTTTCCTCTGTATCCAAGTCTAAATCCCCCTCAATCCCCAAAGCGAGAGAGGAAACAGAACCCTCTTTTCCCCCCTACTCCCAGGGCGGTTTCATTCTCACCAAAAACGAGGTTTTTGTAGGGGTAGTGCCCCCGTGCCTACCCCCGACCTAGACAATTCGCTCTGCAGTCAGACCAAAAGGGCCGGCACGGGGAGTAGGGGTAGCACGGCCCCTACAAGAAAATGAAACCGCCCTGCGGTACTCCCCTAATTAAGAGAAGTAGGAGGGTTCAAAACTCAGCTACAAGCGACATTTATTATGGGTTTCAATCTTAACTTGACATAAATGCCGATCGCCCGATCGCCCTTACAGGTGAACTTTGGAATCAACTTGAGGCAAGCCCATGCTGTAGTTAACAGCGCGGCCGTTGAGGTTGTAGCTGATTTGGCCTTTTTGGAGGAGCGATCGTACCAAGTGTTCCAACTCCGAACCGATACGGCGGAGGTTGTACTCGGTCAAATCTTCCCCCTCGTAAGCGTCTACGAGTTGGTCGAATTTGGCATATACCTGTTTGACAGACTCGTCGTTCCAGTTAAGTTCGTTATCTGGGTCAATGTCGAGGGTCAAAAGGTCGTTGCTGGGGACGAGTTCGTTATCTTCGAGGATGGCGGTGTATATGCGAATATGGCGGGTTGTTGACTTGAGCTGCATGAGTTCTTATGTGTAAAGATTTTTTGCTGAATTAATTGTAATGGGTCACAGACCTTTGCAGGAGAGTAGGTCGCCTGTTGTGCGATCGATCGGGATATCTCACTCCCCCTCCGACTTCAAGGCAAAGACTTGGAATCGGTAGTTTTGAGACCTACTTAATTCAAGACTAAAAACAAAAGCTTTCGTAAAGTATAATAATGCAGAATTGGCATAGGAGGACAACGTGGAAGGCAAGAGATTTATTCACTCCCTGCAACTGCAAAACTTCCTTTCCTATGGAAGTGAGGGGGAAAAAATTGAACTGCAACCCCTGAATGTATTGATCGGTACTAACGCATCCGGCAAATCTAACTTAATTGAAGCGATGGGAGTGTTGAAGGCAACACCTACCGACTTACTTGCTCCGATTCGTCAAGGAGGTGGTATCAGCGATTTTCTGTGGAAAGGTGAAAAAGGTACTCCCACAGCAAAAATTGAGGCTATTTTAGATTACCCAGAACGAACGATGCCACTGCGCTATCAAATTAGTTTTACCGCAGTCGGTCAGAGACTTGAAGTAGTGGACGAAGCTATAGAAGATATGGCACCGCGCCATAGTTCTGAAAGCGGGCCATTTTTCTATTACCGTTATAGCGATCGGGGTCGCCCTGTTATCAATGTTATAGAGGACAACGAGCAACAAACAAGAAAGCTGCGGAATCTGCGACGAGAAGATATCATTCCCGATCAATCTATCTTATCTCAAAGAAAAGATCCCGAACAATATCCAGAACTCTCATATCTGGGAAATAAATTTGCCGACATTGGTTTATATCGTAACTGGCAGACAGGGAGAGATGCAGTATTTAGAAAAGCTCAGCAAACTGACTTGCCAGAACATCCCCTCCTAGAAGATGGTGGCAACTTAGGACTGGTTTTAAATAACTTACAGTATCAATTAGGAAGTAGGCTGATTATTGAAAAATTACAACTGTTCTACGATGCAGCCGAAGAACTGAGTATCAAGATTTATGGCGGTACTGTCCAGATATTCATCCGCGAAACAGGATTAACTCAGCCAATTCCCGCAACTCGTTTATCAGACGGTACGCTGCGTTATTTATTCTTAATAGCTTTACTTCTAGATCCAACTCCCCCGCCACTTATTTGTATTGAAGAACCGGAGATTGGCTTGCATCCCGACATTCTGCCTGCTGTTGCTGAAATGTTGATCGAAGCCTCACAGCGCACACAATTGATTGTGACAACCCATTCCGATGCTTTAGTGTCGGCTCTGAGCCCTGAGTCAGTGTTAATATGCGATCGGGATGATAGAGGAAGTCACCTGAGCCGTCTCGATCCCGAACGACTGAAAAAATGGCTGGAGAATTACAGTTTGGGAGACCTTTGGCGGATGGGAGAAATCGGGGGCAACCGATGGTAAAAGAGGTTCGCATTTACATCGAAGGCGGCGGCGATGGCAAGAATACAAAGCAATTACTTCGAGGAGGATTTAGCTTTTTTTTCAAAGAACTTGTGGAGGTTGCCCGCAGCAATAAAATTAAGTGGAATATCACTGTTTGCGGTTCCCGGAATAATGCTTTCAGGGATTTCAAGAATGCTTTGGCAGATCACCCAAATGCTTTTATCATCCTTTTAGTTGACTCAGAAGCCCCTGTAAAGCAGCCGCCTTGGGAGCATTTGAAGTCGAGGGATAAGTGGGATTCGCCGCCTGGGGTTGATGAGACTCATTGCTATCTCATGGTTCAAGCAATGGAAGCTTGGTTGATAGCTGATATTGATACTTTAAAAAGATTTTACGGGCAGGGATTTAAAGAAAATGCGATTCCTAAAAATATTAATGTAGAGACGATTGAAAAGGATTTGTTAGAACCAAGTCTGAAAGCAGCTAGCCGCGACACAAAATCGAAAGGCGAATATCAAAAGATACAGCACGCTTCCAAGCTGTTAGAAATGTTGGATGTTGACAAGGTTCGCAAGGCTTCTTCAGAGTGCGATCGTATTTTTACCACTCTCACCAAACTCATGGAGGATTGAAGCGATGAAAGTAGCCAAGGGCGCGAAGCAAGACAGGGAGAAAGGGAGGGTGGGCGATCGTCAATTTCTCGGAATTCCGAAATTTTTCAGTTGTTCGGCAGTCCAATTTTTGTAATATTCAGTTTTCTCTAAAGCATCGGAAGCTGGCTTCAGCTTAGAATTTACTTGAACAGTGAAGCCCGGATAGGGCATCCTCCTAGTATGAAGCCCGTCAATATTAAAATCTTCTTCGGGATGGATGTGAAAAGCCAGCAAGCCCAACTCTGAAATCTGATTATTCAATTTGTCTATCAATTCTTTAGTTTCTGGCGCACTAATTGCAGTTTTTTCAGGATTAATTACTACCATTATTTCAAATTCCGAATTGTAAAATTCATAAATGGATTTCATTATGGCAGAATCGCGATCGAACTCAGTCAGTGCAGAAAACCGCTCGATTTTGAATAAAATTTGATTTGCCAAGCGTGCCTTTTTAGCGAAGGGACAAATCGGTAAATCGCTGAAAACTGGATGCGGCAACTCGACAAACTCGGTCATCCATCTGAGGGTAGATTCTATAATTTCCGTGTCAGATTCATTCATGGAAAATCTATGTATTTGATCTTTAATACTAATCATAATCTATTTCTAAAGCGATGCACACCCCACTCTTGGTATCAATTTAAGACTGAAAGCCATAATAAATGTCACTTCTATCAAAGTCTCGATCCCCCTAAATCCCCCTTAAGAAGGGGAGTAGGGGTTGACTTTGAGAATGCTCTTGTCCCCCCCTTGTTAAGGGGGGCTAGGGGGGATCTCCGGGTCAAGAAAACACGCCCTGCTCCTGCCATTTCTAAGGACTCAATTGGTTACTACAAACATTAATTTATTCGTGAATTGTGCCATCTGGCATAATTGCACCTGCGAGTTTTGCCTTTTCCAGATTTACCGCCCCACTTAGATTCGCTCCCTTTAGGTTGGCTTTTTCTAGGTTTGTATTATCCAACTTTGCCCCGCGCAAGTCTGCCGAAGTTAAGTCGGCTCCACTAAAATTTCCAAAACTAAGGTTAGCCCCACACAGATTTCCTTCACTTAATATTGCTCCGCTTAGATTACATTGTTGAAGAGTTCCACCAACCAGATTAACTTTGCTCAGATTAGCACCACTAAAATTTGCATAACGTGTTTCTGCATTTTTCAGATTCGCTCCACTCAAATCTGCCGCAGTTAGGTTAGCACCCTCTAAATTTGCCTGCATCAGGTTGGCTCCTATCAGGTTTGCTGCCGTTAAGTTGGCACTACTCAAATTTGCTTCGCTTAAGTTGGTTTTATTCAAATTAGCTTGCAGGAGTTTTGCACCCTGCAAATTTGCCTTAGTTAGATTTGCACCACTCAAGTTAGCTTCACTCAGGTTGACATAACTCAAGTTACGACGAGCTAGGTTTGCTTCTTTCAGTGAAACATTAGGAGCAATTAAGCAAGCACCTGCTTTAACAGGGTCAAAGCCTCTGGGGAAGACAGTCTGTGCGTTGTAAAGAGCTTGTTGAAGTTTTGATCCTTCGAGGTTTGCCCCTTCAAGGTTTGCCATTAATAGGTTAGTATCACTTAAGTTTGCATTACTCAAATCAGCCTTCATCAATTTTGATTCCCTCAAATTCAACCCTGTTAAGTTTGCTTTACTGAGGTTTGCCCTGGTGAAGTTGGCCCCCGATACGGAATGAACACTACTGAGATTTACCCCACTCAAATTAGCTTCACTTAGATTTGAGCATTGCAGATTTACTTCACTTAAATTTGCATTTATGAATTTTGCTTTCTCTAAGTTGGCTGAGGTGAGATTGGCTGTGTGAAGGTTTGCATGACATAAATTTGCCTCACTCAGGTTAGCGACTGATAAGTCTACTCCAGCGAGTTCTGCACCGCTGAGATTAGCGCCACTCCAGTTAACTTTGGTCAGGGATTTGCCGCTCAGATTTACTCCGGCTAGATTAACTCCCGTAAAATCTCGTTCTCCCTGATTATACCGTTGTAAAAATTCCTCAGCACCGATCGCTGGTTCCAGATTTTCTAGTGCAGAATTATCTATTTTTTCCTCTTCCTGAGATTGCACAGTATCCGCATTTACAGGAGTAGCCATCGGCTGTTCTACCGCTTCGCTAGATACTGGAATCGGTGTCTCCTCGATCGCCTCTTCGCGCAATAACCGATCCACGCGATCGCTAAACCGCCTCACAACCTCAGCATCATCAACCTTCTCAGCAGCATTCGAGCTTTTCTCAACCGCATTCTCAACATAATACTTGTCTACAAAACTTTGCAACCCAGCATTATATCCCTGTCCTACCGCCTGAAACCTCCATTCGCCATTCTTCTTATACAAACGTCCAAATTCTAAAGCTGTTTCTTGGGAAAAAATCTGATTTAAATTGTACCGAACCAATTCGCTAACAGTTTCTTGGCTGTAAAGCCGGATAAAAGCATTTGTAACTTGACTAAAACTTTGATTCTTTTCCTGCCCCTCGTGAATAGTCACAACAAACACAATTTCCTGAATAGCCGAATTGATTTTACTCAAATCCACATAAACCGTCTCATCATCTCCGTCTATTTGCCCAGTCGCGCTGTCTCCCGAATGTCGCACCGCACCGTCCGGCGATGTCAGATTGTTGTAAAATACAAAATACTTTTCATCAGGAATCCGACCGTCCGCCGCTAACATAAAAACAGATGCGTCAATGTCGCAGTTTTGTGCTGTCTGGCTGACTTGCCACCCCAGGGCGATCGCAATTTTACTGAAATCAGGAGTTTCTTTAGAAAGATTGAACCTTTCACCCTTAGTTAATTCGATACTCATATGCGATAATTCCCTTACCTCATAAATGGTATTAATTATCTCATCTATGTTAACCCGATCGCAAATTGGATTTTATCTCGAAGACATCGAAACCCCAATTGGCAGAACCGTAAATTTAACCCTTACCGGACTAATTCTCCTATCTTCGACCAGCTTCATCGCCGAAACTTACCCGATTTCGGAATCTGTTAGAATTAATTTGCAAACTCTCGATACCGTCCTTTTAATCGTTTTTGCAGTTGAGTATTTATTGCGACTATGGTGTGCCGAAAATCGAGTTAAATTTATTTTTAGTTTTTTTTCAATTATTGATTTGCTGGCAATCTTACCATTTTTACTGGGATTTGTCAACGTTAGTTTTATCCGAATTTTTCGCTGGTTTAGAATTCTCCGACTCATCCGCTTTCTGGAATTGAAAATTTCTATTTTCCGCATCAGCAGCGAAGATGGGGTGATTTTTGCTCGGATTTTGTTTACTTTGCTGGCAATAATTTTTGTTTATTCTGGTTTGATTTATCAAGTCGAACATCCGACAAATCCCGAAAGTTTTGGAACTTTTTTGGATGCTGTTTATTTCTCGGTTGTCACGATGACCACGGTGGGATTTGGGGATGTTACTCCGATTTCGGAATCCGGTCGTTTTCTGACTATTTTGATGATTTTGACGGGAATTGCTCTGATTCCTTGGCAATTGGGGGATTTGATTAAACAATTAGTTAAAAGTGCTAATCACGGAGAAGCTGTTTGTAAAGGTTGCGGTTGGTCTGTACACGATGCTAATGCTAGATTTTGTAAAATGTGCGGCAGTCAATTAGAGAATGGTTGACTGTTGACTGTTGACTACTGCCTCACCCTAGATAATTCATCCGTGTATCCGTGTCAAAATCCGTGTAGTGCTTTCCTTCTTTAAGCCAAGGGTAACAAAATTTCAAATTGAGTGCCCCTGCCTAACTCCGATCGCATTCTGAATGCACCGCCGTGTTTGCCCGTCACTATTTGATAGCTAACTGCTAAACTGGTTTCTTTGAGGGCGCGTTTTTCCGTAGAGAATGATTCTATGATTTTTTTGTACTTGCTAGGTGACATTCCAGGCCCGTTATCTGATATGCAAATCGAAACCCAGCGAACATGAAGTTTGTCTAAATCCGGCGCCGGTTCGGGACAGCAGACTTGAGTTGTGATTTCAATTTTAGGCTGGCGATCGGCGTCTTTGGGTCCTCCACCTTTGAACTCTTTCGCCAATTCTTGACCGACTGCTTCGTTAATTAATGTATGAATAGAATTGGTTAAGATATTCATAAATACTTGGTTTAGCTGTCCTGCATAGCATGGGACTGGTGGCAGGTAGCCGTAGTTTTTCACTACTTGGATTTCCCTAGTCAAACGACTTTTGAGCAGCAAAAGTATGCTGTCTATGTTGGCGTGCAAGTCGGTGGGTTTCGGATAAATATCGTCGATGTGGCAGAAGTTTTGCAAACTGGTTGCCAACTTGCTCAAACGTTCTGCACCTGATTTGATGCTGGCAACAGTTCGGAGAAAATCGCTTTGCAAAAAGTCATAGTCGATCTCTTCTTTGAGCCGTGCTATTTCCGGCGGTGGGTCAGTACAGTATGCGTCGTAAACTGAGAGCAATTCCATCAAGTTTTTGCTGTAGTCGCTGACGTAGGTTAAATTCCCCCAGATAAAGCCTACCGGATCTAAAATTTCGTGGGCGACTCCGTTGACTAAACGGCCTAAACTAGCCATTTTTTCGCTTTGAATCATTTGAGTTTGGGCTCTTTCGTAGCGCACTTGAGTTTCTATGCCACGAATTTGCCAGTACGCGATGTTGAGTGCGTTAGGGTCTAAGAGTCGGTAAGATTGGGAGTCTATTTGGACGACGATCGGTTCTGCCTGCAATTCGGGCGATCGACGCAGAGCTTGTGGGGCTGCTGCCAAAATAGTTGTACTCTCTGCAACCAATAATATTTCGACGCGAGCGTAACTGTAGAGAACTTTTAGTGGCAGGTGCAAAAATAGCTCAGGGCCTTGGGGTTTGAGCAAATATTCCAGCAGTTGCCTGCGAGATATCATGCCAGCAAACTCTCCTGCTTCCATCAAGACGACTCCCGGCACTAGGGGATGCTGTTCAAACATTTCGGCAACTGCCACGGCCAAGCAGCTCGATTTAACCTGAAATTCATACAGGGGCAAATCCCAGAGGGTAGACTCTAGGGAAAGGTCTTGATGACTGCCTTCGGAGAGTGAAGGGCCAATGAGTTTGGAACTGAATTTATTTGCCACTGGAACTTTTAGTTGCCGAAACGCTGGGAAATTGATACTCCCCAGGGCTGAAGCCACGGGGATTCTTGAATGAATCCGAAAACTCTCAAAGGCGTTATCAAAGCACCTCTATACGCTCAAAACAACTACCACTACAAAGGGTATTGCAATTGCGCTTACTTTTAAATTGTGTTTGCTTTCATAATCCATCACAATGCCAGATAGGTACGCTTCACACTCTGCCATTACTTGTCAGTTATACAGGCTTACTACTCCTTAAGGAGTGTGGTGGCTCACTGTGCCGGGATTTCTCCGATACTAGAGTGTTTCAACACGTAGATGGTTGTTTTACTTACAATCTAATTCTAACAATACTCCGGACAGTTTTTGGAACGATACTACAAGCTTACGCGGGGCAAGGAGCCTAAAAAAGTCGAATTAAATGTAAGTCAGGCGTGGAGCTGACATTGATTTAATTATCCACAGGGGCTGCGAAGTCAAGCGAGTATAAGCCATTGGGCCCTATAAAAACTGTCCGGACTATTGATTCTCAAACAACCTTTCAATCAGTTGTATAAAGAAATATTGAAGGCGGTTGAAACCGAAGCCGACTTCCTCCCCGTGTCTAAAGCCAGGGGCTTCCGTCTCGTTCTTCGGTGAATTGAGAACCTACTACTAAGCTAGCCTATCACTTCACTTTTCTGAGCGAACAACCGAGAATATTCTTGAGTTAATCATGTTGTGCCAACTAGAGGCAGGAGAATTTCAAATTCAGTGTTCTTACCTGGTTGCGATCGCATTCTCAGTTCGCCACCGTGCTTTTCTGTGACGATTTGATTGCAGATAGCCAGCCCCATACCGGTGCCTTTGCCTGCTGGTTTAGTGGTAAAAAAGGTGTCAAATATCTGCTGGTGATTTTCTGGGGGAATGCCGGGCCCGTTATCGGCAATGCAAATTGCCACCCGCTTGCCGTGTTCGGTTTCTATAACTTTAGTGGTAATTTCGATTTGGGGCTGCCAGTTGTCCCGGCACGGGGTGTGTGTTTCTCGATCGGCTGCGTACTCTGTCAGGGCGTCTAGAGCATTAACTAACAAATTCAAAAACACCTGACTCAACTGTCCGGAGTAGCCACTAACTAGCGGCAGTTCGCCGTAATTCTTAACCACTTCTATGCTGTTTTTAAAGCGGTTTTTCAAAATTAACAGCGTCATCTCCACGCATTCGTGAAGGTCTGTCTGGGCTGGTTTTGTCTCGTCCATGTGAGAGAAGTGGTGCAGCCCGTTAACTATTTTTAGCAATTGCGAGGCTCCCAACTCCATCCCTTCTAAGGTTATCGGCAAATCTTCTTGTAAAAACTCAAATTCAATTTCTTTTTTAAGGGTCTCAATTCGGGGACACGGTGTCGAATATTCTTCTTCATAAACCGACATTAGCTGAAGCAAGTTTTCAAAATATGACAGCAGAAAAGTTAAATTTCCCCAAATACAGTTCAGCGGATTTCTGATTTCGTGGGCTACTTCTGCTACAATCCTCCCCAAACTCGCCATTTTTTCTGTTTGGATGAGTTTGGCTTGGGTTTGTTTGTGGAGTAATTTATTTGTTAATTGGTGAATTCTTGATTGAGCGACCATTAATTGGTGTACGTCTAACAGCTTGTAGGTCTGGGGGGCTATTTCCACTACTACCGGTTCGTAAATTAATTCGGCTGATCTGTAAAGACATTCCTGGGCTGCTTCTACTATTAATTTACTGGCGGGAAGTACGAGTTCCTCTGGCCTGGCAAACTTGTACAGCACCTCTATTGGTCGCTTGAAAAACATTTCTACTCCGTAGCGGCAGTTAACTTTTTCAAAAAATAGACGCCTGGATATTATGCCGACAAAATTCCCCCCATCTGTCAAAATGACGCCGGGAAGCATGGAATTTTCTTCAAAAGCCTGGGCTACTTCTTTTGCCTGTTGAGTTATTTCAATTTGGCAGTTGGAGAGGGGCAGGTCTAGGAGAGTTGATTCTAAGGAGATGTTCCAAGTACAAAATTCAGGTATATGCAACACTGATAACTCCGAGCTAGTCTCACGCACAGCAAACATAGATGAAACCCCTGTTAAATATTGTATTAATGGACAACTTAAGTTGCTATTAATTCGTAACTGGTAATTGGTAGCGGTAGTTGCTAATTTGTCAAATTACAAGAGCACCCGATGGGAAAACCCGATCGCAGTAGCATTGTCTGCTAAAGATTTTGTTTCTAAGTCAATATTAAACGATCTAAGCTTTTGTGTAACTTACGGAGTAGGCACTTTAAACTTTTTACCATGATATACCTGCGATCGCCTGTTTTCCGAAAATTTTTAATATTTATAACTAATTATTGTGATAAATTATACCATTTTTCCAGTGATAAAAGGGAATTGCAGAACATCTCGCGGGTTATCAGTGAATATACGGGCATCCTGTGATGGTTCGAGGGCCCGGATTAGCCATTGTCCAAGGGGCTTGCAGGCTCCAATTGTCAAGACTAGGGCCCAGCCCAAAGGAAGTTCGGCAACAGATTCGCTTTCTTCGGATGTAACTGAGATGTTGCACCATTCTCAACAAGCTTTTTATGAACACGCTTTCGGGCCTGTTCCACAAGAAAATTCACTCTTTGTGGAACAGGCCCGAAAGCCTGTTAAGCGATAATGGTGCAAGATGTGAGATGTAACTGATATCTTGCACCATTCTCAATTAGCCGTAGGGGCGGGTTCGCCAACAGCCTTAAAGCTTGTAAATAGGTTCTATAAACCCGCCCGACCCCACGAAAAATCCTCTTATTGATATTGCTGCAAGATGTGAGATGTAACCGAATGTAACGGATGGAAGGCTTTAGTTATCTAGGAGAGAAGGAAGAAGCAATGTTCCCCAAGGGTTTGTGGAATTAAGAACATCCTAACCGTCGGCCACAGTTCCTCTACCACTCAAAAGAAATCCAACTTTAGGCAACTTCCGAGGGAGCATCTCATATTTGTAAAAACACTTCTTCTGGCTCCTTCCTTCTTCTGGCTCCTTCCTTCTTCCTCTTTCCTTCTGCCTCCTGCCTCCTGCCTCTTTCCTTCTTCCTCTTTCCTTCTGCCTCCTGCCTCAAAACTCCAATTTCTAGCGGAGGGCTGCAAAGGTGAGATGCTCCCACTTCCGAACCTCAATAGTCATCAGTTTTTTGCAATCTGCAATCTGCAATCTGCAATCTGCAATCGTCTTAGGGTTCCACCTCCGGCCAGAGGCGTTCTAGCTGATACCGCCAAGCGGCGAGAGTATTTTCGCGAGACTCTCGCCCTAGTTCCATTTCACCCATCAATCCCTCTGCGTAGAAACGGTCTAAAGTCTGAAGGGTAGTTTCGACAGACTGTCCCTGCATCTTCGCAGCTTTGATGATTTGACGGATGCGGTTTTCTATCAAACCGTCGAAAAAGTCAGACAAACCTCTCTCTTGCAAAGCCAGCAGTCTGGCGACGGCGGCTGAGAAATCGGCAGCCGCGAGTGTGGCACAACTGTGCTGAAATACTCCCCACAAAACGTTTTGATGTAAGGCGTAGCGAGTTTCGAGGGTGGTGTCAAAGTTAGCTTCTAGCAGTTTATCAAGAAATGGTTGAGCTTCCTGGGCATCGGCGATCGGCAGCAAAATCCGCAGCCAACTCCCGTCTTCTGAAAGGAGGACTAACAGGCGAAAATTGGGGGTTTCTACTTGCCAAGAAGTGGCAGCAGGCATCTCAACAGTGTCACCAAATAAGTCTTTAAGGGTATTGCTAATTTCTTCGGGAGTCATAATGATTTTAGATTTTAGATTTTAGATTTTAGATTTTAGATTAGTCACCAGTGATTAGTCAGCAGTGCGATCTCAAATCTCAAATTGGTTTATGGTAGCCAGCGGGGGTGATAGCCGGCAAAGGGAAGTTCTTCTGGCTGTACTTTGGCGGGAGAACCGTCTGCAGGTATTTCTACTAAGGGTAGCAGCCAGAGGCGGCTGGTGGCGATCGACTGTCCACTATCGTTGCGGGGACTGTCTGCTGCTGAGGGAGTTGCTGCTGTGACTGATTGGTCGAAAATTAATGCCAGCCCGTCGGGAGATAAACTGATTTGGGTATCTAATTGGTTGGGCAAAATCAGCAGCGGTTTGATGGTTCCTACCAAACGAGTACCCTCTTTTTTGAGGTCGATGGTGGCGATGAAAGGCTGTTCTTTGTAGCTTTCTGTTTTGAGGCGTTGGGCTAACAAACAGTAGAGACGCTGAACTTGGTTGTTTTGGTTTTTGCGGGGGTCGAAATAAACGGCCATAATGCTGCCGGGAATACGCAATATTTCTTGTTCTACACCTTGGTTATCTAAGATGAAAAGCGATCGAGTAAAGTCGCTGTTGTATTTAACATAGGCGGCGGCGGAGTTGTCGCGGGCCATGCCCAATACTTGTTCGTATTTTGGCAAAAATTCTACTGGGTCTGCTTCCGGTTTGAGGGGGACGATCGCTAATCCTTGTTTTTGAGATATTACCATCGATTTGCTGTCGGGGCGAATCATAAAATCTCCGCCTTGTTCATTTTCCAAGCGTCGGGGCGGCACTTTTTCTTCCACAATCCAAGGACTGAAATCGCCGGGATTGCGGCGGTTGACGCGCTGGACAACTATGATTTTTCCGTCGGCTGAGAGGTCGAATTTGAGGTTTTGGTAATCTTTGGAGTCTAAGATTTTGTCGATTCTACCGGCTGGGTATTTTTGTTGATTTCCTGATCCCGATTGGGGGTTAAGGCCGGTGGTGACTGTGAATAGTTCTTGATTTAGGGTGCCGCGAGTACGGGCGATCGATCGATCTGTGGCGGAGAATAAAATGCGATCGCTCTCAGGATACGGTTTAAAATCGGTAACGACTAAATCTTTGGGAGTCAGCGGTATCGGTTTCGAGTCGCTGCTGGTGAGATTGACTAGCATTAATCTGCTTTCTGTTTCGCCTTGGACGCCGATGTAAGCAAAAGCTCGATCGCGGCTGCGAAAGGAACTGCTAAACGGTTGCATTAGCGTTCCTTTATTTTGGTTTTTTTCTCCGAAATACTTGTCGGTTGCTCCAGCGAGTTTTAATGTGTAGGTAACGCCGTAGGGTGCTGGATCTTTGAGGGTGTAAGCCATGCGCTTTCCAGCCCAACTAAATTTACCGGGGAGGGGGGGTTCTAGCTTTAAGTTTTCCTCGACGGTGGACTGGTTCATCGGGCGAAAGAATGTGAGGATAAAGCCGGTATCTTCGGCGCCGATTTGTTTGTTTTCCCAGGTAAATTCTCGCACTCTGGGTGCCGTGCGATCGCCGCTAAGCAGCAGCAGCCCTATTAAGACGCTCAGCACTAGCATGAGGAAGATGGCCGTGCGGTCGATCGGCTGTTTGAATGGCCCAATAGCGAAGGGTGAAGGATTAATTTTTTTCTTAAAAATACTCACCAATCTTTCTCTCCTACTTTCTGCTGAAAATTAACTGCCCAATTTTACCTGTTAAATTTTACACTTATGGTCCCATTCCTAACACTCAAAAAGCCATTTTTTTACCACAGTAAATTGCTGCAACGAGTTATTTTCCGTAACAAACCTAGTTTTTGAAACTTGTGGTGCCTCCAGGACTGAATGCAACTTAAGATATTAACTAGGTTGGACACGCGGCACTTTCAACAGGTTTGTTTACTGAAACAGCGGATTGATTGGGATTAAATCCATCGGTGATATTTTATCGATCGGCAGATCCAAACCAAAAGCCACTCTACACCAAATTAGAATAGCTAGCACCCCTACAAACAGTGCTGTTAATTGAATATCCTGCCAAAAACAAGTTAGTCCTTCTCGCCACAAACCGTAGTTAGTTACTGCATAGGTAGGAAGGTCGCCGAGAGCTATAGCAATCACCGCACCTAAATTACCTTTTAAGTGATATCCCAGCGGTATACTTATACATAGATTCACTAAAGTCAGCAGATTGCCCATAGCTTGGTACTGAGACTTTCCTACGGCTAACAGACAAGAACCCATCATATTGTAGAGTGTGGTGTGCCAGATACCTAAAGCCAAGATAGGCATCATCCAAGATGCCGCCGCATACTCTTTCCGATACAGTATTAAAATTAACTGATCTCCGAAGCTCACAAAAATTGCTAAACCTACCGCTAACGGTATTAGAAGTAGCTTGCGGTTTTTCAGTATCTTGGCGCGCAACTCCTCCCGTGGCAACTCTGCTAGCAGAGAAATTGAGGGAAAAATCACCTTGCCGCTAAGGGCGAGGATTACTTGGCGCGGCATATCGCCGAGAGTAAAAGCGATGCCGTAAATGCCCAACATTGTTAAAGTAAATATTTTACCGAGGATGAGTCTATCGGCTTGAGAACACAAGAAAGACAAAGCCGTAGACAAAAATATCCATTTACCATAAGAAAATACTTCTTTAGCTGCTTCTTTATCCCAAGCAAAACGGTTTGACTTGCCAGGAATTAAAAAATGGCTCCATACTAACTCGACCAAACTATTAGTAAAGACCCCGGCGAGGATCGCCCAGATGCTGCGATCAAACCAGGCCCAGACAAGCATCGCTGTAGTAGAAGCGATCTGTAGGCCCAACTCAAAAAATACTACTCTCTTGACTGCCATCTGCCGGTTGAGGCTGGATGTAGCAGTCGAGTTGAACCCTCCTATCACGCAAGTTATACCTATTACTGGAATCAACCACAGGAGACGGTCATCTCCATAAAAAATAGCAACAGGCTTGGTAATTATAATCAAACAAATCCAAACGAAAAAGCTGCGAATGACTTGCAGTGTCCAAACGGTATTGAGAAATTGAGGATCTTCCCCGCGCTTATTTTGGATGATGCTTGGGCCTAGACCTATGTCTGAAAATAAGTTGATCCCTACGATGAAAACGTAGGCTAGACCTACCAGACCAAATAGTTCGGGCAAAAGCAGACGCGTCAGGATTAGGTTGCTGCCAAATCGGATAATTTGACTGCTTCCATAGCTGACGATCGTCCAGGCTGCACCTTTGATTGCTAATTTTTTTCCTGATGACATATACTCAGAATTTATTTACTAATGACGAGTGTAGTTGCTGAATTTGTTTTTGGCAACTCCTACAGGATGGTGTTGCCACTTTTATAGCTGACTGTACCTTGTCTTAATTTGCATAGGGAGGACGGGTCTGGGGTGTCCATCTCACCACAATAAAGGTAAAATTTAATCTCATACTTACTCCACATCTAATAATCATAAGGGTTTTTGGGCTCAGGAATTGGTTTGAGGGAGGATGCTTGAATGATTAATTTGCGCTTGCCTTGCAGTTCTTCTACGATCGTTTCTCCTTCTATTTCTAGCCAACTGTCTGGGGCAAAGGTGGTGCGGCTTTGACCGATCAGTAATTTTACCGGCAACCCGATCGGATAGGCGTCGGCCGCGCAGCAGGTAATGATAAAACGCCCGATCCACATATATTGTTCTGCTATGTTGGGGGGATGAATTACAAATCCTTGAACTTTGACTTTTTGACCTCTGTATATATCCGGTTCGGGGTTGAAATTTAACAGCCGCACCCATTCGACGAGCGATCGCTTTTCTGGTTTTGTATTATTGCGAAATTCTTGGGGTTGCAGTCTGGTGATGGGCAGGGATTCGGTGAGGCCTCGTTCTAATGCTGTCTGGCTGGTAAATGTGCGTGGCGTTGTTAGTAAACCTATTAATGCGACGCTCAACATTAAGGTGCTGCCGATACTGGGGGGAAACAAAGTAACGTGTTCAACTTCTGTAATTCTGAGAGAGTTATTTGCTGGTGATGTCCGCGATTGCTTTGTGGTGCGATCGAGTTTTAAGAGTTCCCAAGCTTTTAAACCGCCAATAACCATTAAGCCGATTCCTCCCGCTAGAGTCAAGCCAAAGTAATTGGGGTGAATGAGAATGCTTAATTTGCCGGTGATCCAATATTTAAGAAGCAGTATTCCCCAGGCTAAGATAGCTAGGGCGTCCAGCCAGGGGCTAATTTTTTTAAGATTCATTAGTTATTAGTCATTGGTCATTGGTCATTAGTCATTAGTTATTAGTCATTAGTCATTGGTCATTAGTTATTAGTCATTGGGCATTAGTTATTAGTCATTGGTCATTAGTCATTAGTCATTGGGAATCTATCGTTAGTTGTCAGTCCGGTTCAATTTATTATTAACCTAAATGCAAGTTGACAGCAAGGGTCATTAAAAAGGTTAACTGAGCGGCCAAGACAATTAAGTAAACTACTGCTCGACCTTTAAAAATTGACAACATTAAACCGATGCCTTTGAGGTCAATCATCGGGCCGAAAACGAGAAAGGCTAACAGCGAACCGCTGGTAAATGTGGAAGCAAAAGACAGGGCAAAAAAGGCATCTACTGTAGAACAAATCGATACGACTGTGGCTAATAGCAGCATGGCTAGAATCGAGGAAACGGGGCCTTGGCCGAGGTTGAGAATTAGTTCGCGGGGTGCGCCAACTTGAATGATGGCTGCGATCGCACTTCCGATTACCAACACTCCTCCCAATTCGCGCAACTCCTGTACCATAGTATCTAAGAGCAGGCGCAAACGCTCTTTAGAAACGCGGTGGAACATGGAGGGACGTTTCGAGGTTTTTTCTGTTTTGCCTGTTTGTAATGGCTTCCAGTCGTCTTGTAGCAAAGATTCGATCGGCACCACCCCCCCCGGCTGACCGAGCATAAATGTTCCCGACTGCAACAGCAGCGGAGTGTTAGCTTCGACGAGTTCTTTTTCGGAAAACTCTGGTTTTGGCAAGGGGATTGCGCGGGCTACAGAAGGTTGCAGCAGAGGCCGCAAGTCTTTTTGGGCGCTGAACACCCAGCCGATAATTGTGGCTATAAACAGAGAAAATACCACCCGCAAAACTACAATTTCTGGCTGATCGCGAAATGCCGTCCAAGTCGCCCAAATTACCACGGGGTTGATGGTGGGGGCCGCCAGCAAAAAGCCGATCGCCGCTGGTGCGGGAACTCCCTGCATCAGTAACCTGCGGGCTACGGGCACGTTACCGCACTCGCACACGGGAAACAAAAAGCCGATCGAACTGCCCATCAAAGCCGCCAGCAGCGGGTTTGATGGGATGCGCGATACGAGTTTGCGTTCGTCTACAAAGCCCAGCAGCAAACCTGAGAATAAAACTCCCAGCAGCAGAAAAGGTATTGCCTCTACTAACAAGCTGAGAAACAGGGTGAAAGCATTATTTAACTGATTCGTCAGGGCGGGTTGCATCGATCACCTACTGGTAGATTGCTATTTAGCTATACGTCTTTGGTAGAACTGCTTGTATATCATACCAAAGCATAGCACTAAGTTAAGATCCCGTTAATTATTTTTGCCTTTTTTTTGCTGGATTTTGTAGATATTATATTTTAATCAATGCTGATGCCTTGAATGATTGGGAATGGTTAAACTTGTTTTAATTTGAATGAATTTCTATTCATATCCGCCTCGTACAGCCAATCAATAATTGACCGAAATTATCCAGGATACAAGCCCCCGAATTTATCCCTGGGGTCAATGCTTCAATTCTAAAATCTAAAATCTAAAATCTAAAATCTAAAATCTAAAATCTAAAATCGATTGACTCTGCCAACCGTCGCCGATTTGATGGATCTTTCGGTTAACAATGGTTGATTGTAGAACAACTGCTAAGGCAGATTTGGCAGATTGCGGGCGAGGATAACTCTTTTATATAACGATCGCTATAAAATTGCTTTGTAGCGATGACTTTAGTTTTCACGACAAACCTATAGGGGACGCACTGGCAGGTGTGCCGCTGGCTGGCCGTTACGGGGGGTTGCGAGTACCGGATCGGGGAGATGGGATGAAATCGCCTCAAATGCCCTAGCTTGCAAGGCGTCCCGCCATCGCGATTGCAAGCTAAAACTCAGGGACGCGATCGCCCTAGCTTTGTGCTTTTAACTTGTCTGCTGACGGGCTACATCGTGTTGGCGATCGGGCAATTCCGATTTTCTTCTATTATCAATCAATTATATTTCTCAGCCTAATAATTTATTAACAAAAGGTTAAGACGATAACTTAAGGTTAATGAATAGTTAAATAGTTAAACCAAGCGTTAATACCGCTCAAGTCAGTATAAAATAAAGTCAGGTATAATTACCAGGGCGCATTTATCTCGGTGATCCTCAATCTTGCCTAATACTTTAAGTGGTAAAATTTTCCTTGCTACAGTCAGTTTTTTGTGTAATTTAAAATGCAGTTTGCCAGGGGGATGCCGGTCAAAACACTCAACAAGTCACCTGTTGACCTTTGGTAGCTGAATGTCGCTGGCAAATAGAACCCAAAAAAGCGTGCTGATAAATTTATGTTGAATACCTCCTGCGTAGAAAGACCCGTCCAACCCATCTCCGAGGCTGACCTAGGAGAACTTTGTTTAGACTCTACTCTCCAACAATTGTCGCTTTACGATTTTCAGGTAGAAGCTACGGATTGGGGAATGCGAATTTCCCAGATGTTAGAAGCTAATCCGCTGTTACCGGGAGTCATTGTCACCCATCAAGGTGAATTTGCCGGTATGATTTCCCGGCGGAGATTTTTAGAATTTATCAGCCGTCCTTTTGGGCGAGAATTATTTTTAAAGCGACCTGTGAGGGCTTTGTACCGCTTTGCCGAAACTGAGAGTTTAATTTTTCCCAGCAATACTTTAATTGTGGATGCAGCGAGGAAGTCGCTGTTGCGATCTAAAGAACTGCTTTACGAACCGATTGTGGTTCAAGTTTCGCCTCAAACTTATAGTTTGCTAGACGTGCACGAACTGCTAGTAGCCCAATCCAACATTCATGAACTAGCAACAAAATTGCTGAGGCAGCAAACTCAATCTCAACTAATTCAAACAGAAAAACTAGCAAGTTTGGGACAGATGGTAGCTGGAGTCGCCCACGAAATTAGAAATCCCGTCACCTGCATCAGCGGAAATCTCGGCTTTTTGTCCAACTACTCGAAAGACATCATGGATTTGCTGTCTGCTTACGAAGACATTGTGGGTGACAGCGAAAAAATTGGCGAACTCAAAAAACACATAGAATTTGATTTCTTGCAAGAAGATTGGGTGGAAATTCTCAAAAGTATGAAAGTTTCATCGCAGAGGCTGACCGAACTCGTCACCAGCCTGCACACCTTTTCTCACATGGACGAAACCCACTTGAAGCAAGCTAACATCCACGAATGTATTGACAGTACGCTGCTAATTATGAAAAACCGTCTGAAGTACGGGTTTAATGTAGTTAAAAACTATGGTGATTTGCCTTTAGTCAAGTGTTACTCTGGTCAGTTGAGCCAGGTATTTATGAATATCATCAGCAATGCGATCGACGCTTTGGAAGAGGCAAAAGCAGAAAAAGATTTTATGCCGGCGATTACTATTGAAACCGAGGTAATAGAGAGTTCTGACGGAGACTGCGTGAATTCGGAATTACTTCAAAATTATGTTATGGGCGATGGCGTCCCGCCCCGCAAGCTACGACAAAATGCCAAACAGCTATCATCCGCCAGCCAAAACGGCGACTTCAGCCTAGAAGCAGCGGAAAAAAATCAAAATAACGCTTGGATAGCCATCCGAATTGCCGATAACGGGCCGGGAATACCGCCAGAAATTCAGCGGCGGATTTTTGAGACATTTTTCACCACTAAACCGGCGGGGAAAGGTACCGGTTTGGGGTTGGCAATTACCCATCAAATTGTTACGGAAAAGCATAAAGGCAAGTTGAATTTGCATTCAACGCCCGGTACCGGTACTGAATTTGAAATTTTGTTGCCATTGATTTGAAGCAATAAGTCATATCACATCTCTCTTCTCTTTATCTGCGTGAATCTGCCTCAATCCCTTGTCATCTGCGGTTAATACATTCTCTTTTTTTAACCGCAGATACAGGCAGATTAACACCGATTAACGCAGATGAATTATATCAATTCCGGTTGCACCATCGGTGATTGTTGACTGTTGACTGTTGACTAATGACTAATGACTAATGACTACTGACTAATGACTAATGACTCTTTTTAAGCTCTTAGCTGCACTGGCATTACCAAGAATGTAGCATTGACTCCGCCCAAAGGCTGGAAAATTACTGGGGCTAAAGCACCGTTTAATTGCAGTTGAATTTCTGGGGATTGAGCAGTTTTCAAAATGTCAATTAAGTATTTCACGTTGAAAGCAATATCTATGCTATCTCCCGAAATCTGTGCGGGCATTGACTCTTTGCCACAGCCGACATCTTTAGCATCTACAGACAAAGTAATTTCCTGATTTTCCTCGTCGATGCTGCATTTGAGAATATTATTTTTTTGGTCGGCAAAAACGGCAATTCTTTCTACTGCTGCTAAGAACGATCGCCTTTCTAAGGTAATTTGTCGCTCAAAAGACGGCGGAATCAACTGCCGGTATGCGGGATATTGCCCTTCCAAGGTGCGGGTTGTCAGCCGCTGGTCTGCCCATTCAAACACTACTTGACCGTGTTCAAAATGCAGCGTGACAGGTTCAGTCCACTGCCGCATCACCAGCATTCTTTCTACTTCCCGCAATGCTTTAGCGGGGACTGTCACCTCAAATTCTTCTTGGGTTTCTTCGCCTTCAGATTTTTCATTGGCAGTTTGAACTACTGCCAATCTGTGGCCGTCTGTAGCTGCAAACTCCAGGCAATCTTGCAATACCTTTAAATGCACGCCTGCAAGTACCTGTTTTGCCTCGTCGGGGCTAGTAGCAAATAAAGTTCCTTTGAGTCCTTCTATCAAGGCTTCCGGTGGCAATTTAAGGATTGTTCCGCCTTCTATTGCAGGCAATTCAGGGAATTCTTCCGGGCCCATGCCTCTAACTTGGTAGCTGCCAGAACTGCAAGTGAGATATGCTACGGTGTCCCCCGCTTCGTCTTCTAGAGTAATCTCTCCATCTGGGAGTCTCGAAACAATATCGTTAAGCAATTTAGCGGGTATGGTAAAACTGCCGCCGCCAGTCACTTCTGCTGCGAAGCTGGTACGAATGCCTAAACTGAGATCGAAAGCTGTCAAGCTAACCCGCTGATTTTCCTCATCCGCTACTAAGAGCACGTTGGCGAGTACCGGATGTGTCGGGCGGGAGGGAACGGCCCGACTTACCAACGAGAGGTTGGCGTTGAGGTCACTTTGGGTGCAAACCAATTTCATGGTACGAAGGTTAATTAACCGGATTTGAAACAGAAACAAATGGTATCACAGAAAGCCGGCGGGTCGGTTTTTCTCTGTCAGGGCTTAAGCCTGGGCGCTTATTCCCGGTTTCTACGCAAAATTTTGTCTGTAAAAACGAGAAATCTTCCAAGAAACCGGGTTTCTGAGGTTCGCGCGCGTCGTGAACTATCTGTGTAGGGTGCGAAGGGCTCACCAGTTTTTTTTAGTTTATTGAATTATTTTTGTATCGATCGCCCTGTGGAAACTGTGGAAAAAAAAGCTAACTGCTTGCTGGGCGTCACTTATAGGTAATAAATACCTGTGGAAAACTTGTGGAAAAGCTGGTGCGGTCGATCGCCCATTTTTGTGCAAAAGCTGTTTCGGGCGATCGAGTAAAGTTTTCCACAAACGGAAGGCAACTTTTCCACAGGTTTTTCCACAGGCAAGATTGTCTATTATGGGAATTGTTGACTGTTGACTGTTGACTGTTGACTGTTGACTGTTGACTGTTAACTGTTAACTGTTGACTGCGTGGAGTGATGACAACTGACAACTGACAACTGACAACTGACAACTGACAACTGACAACTGACAACTGACAACTGACAACTGACAACTGACTTGTTCTCAACTTTTGCGGCTGACAACATTAATTCGATCGCTCAACTGACGCAAAGTTTGAGCCAAATTCGGGTCAGTGTTCCGCAACTGAGCAATTTTGTCGCAACTGTAAAGCACAGTCGTGTGATCTTTGCCGCCAAACACTTCACCAACTTTCGGCAAACTCAAACCAGTATGCTGCCGAATTAAATACATCCCTATTTGACGGGCGAGACTAATTTCTCGCCGCCGGGAAATTCCTTTCAAATCTTCAACAGAAACATCAAACTCCTCAGCCACAACTGCAATTACTGCATCTGGCGTTGCCTCTACGCTTTCAGTTTGCGGATTCAAAACGGGGGCGATATTTTCCACGGTCATCGGCAAACCAGTAATTGAAAGATATGCTACCGCCCGAATCAAAGCTCCTTCCAATTCCCGCACGTTGGAAGTGTAACTAGAAGCAATGTATTCAATCACATCTCGCGGCAGTCGCATATTTTCATACTCGGCTTTTTTCTGCAAAATTGCCATCCGAGTTTCCAAGTCGGGCAATTGAATGTCGGCAATTAATCCCATCGAAAATCGGGAACACAAACGCTCTTGCAGGCGGGGGATTTGCTGTGGCGGACGGTCAGAAGCTAAAACTACTTGGTTTCCCGCTTCGTGCAAAGTATTAAAAGTGTGAAAAAATTCTTCTTGAGTGTATTCTTTCCCTTCAATAAATTGGATGTCATCTATTAATAAAACATCGGCAGCGCGATAATGATCGCGGAAAGTTTGCATACTGTCTTTGCGAATGGCTGCGATTAAATCGTTAGTAAATTTCTCAGTAGAAACGTAAAAAATCTTGGCGTTGGGGTCAATTTCCAAGCGATAATGACCGATCGCCTGCATCAAATGAGTTTTGCCCAAACCAACGCCACCGCACAAAAATAGGGGATTGAATTCTCGGCCCGGAGACTCGGCTACCGCGAGGGAAGCCGCGTGAGCCATGCGGTTGTTGGAACCGACGACAAAGCGGGAAAATAAGTATTTTGGGTTTAAATTGGCGGGTTTGGGGGGGTGAAGCGAGTGGCTTTCCATATCGGCGATGGGGGAGGGCCAAATTATGGCGGAGTCACTGCTGCCACCTGTTTCGTTTCCTCCGGCAATGGTCAAGTAAATGTCTACGGGATAGCCGAGAATTTCTGCGACTGCATCGGCAAGGATTTCTCTGTAATATTTTTGCAACCAATTGCGAGCAAAGGGGTTGGGGGCGCTGACAATCAAACAGTTATTTTCGAGTTGTTCGGCCCTAGCAGTTTTGATCCACGTCTCAAAGCTAGGTCTGCTCAGTTGTACCTGGAGACGTTCAAGTATCTGATTCCACAGACTTTCGAGGGGAATGTCCACTGCTCACCTCTGCCGATCGGCATTCAAGATATTAATTCTACTCTAGAGAGTTTAGAGAGTTTAGTCGTCAGATGCTAAAGTTTAAGGGAGTCTGCCGTAGCACGGGCGAGGGCCCGACGCCATCGCCCAAAAATTTGGCGGCTCTGCAGTCCGGCGCCAGGTATCGGGGAGCGGATCAGCAAATATTTAGATGTGGCAGGAAAGCCTTAAAACATGGCCATGAAGAGTTCTACTGGCAAATTTTGGAAGCAACCGGCAATTTACATATTGCTGCTGGTAACGGGAGCCGGGGCCGCCATGTTGGGCGATCGTCTGACGGTTTCTCAATTTCGTGGAAATTCTGGCGATTCTGGACAAAGGGCGCTGGAACCGAAATTGCAACTGCCTCCTAATACAAAGGATCAAGCTAGGAAAGTCTTGCCGCCGGCTTCCTTGTCCGGCGACGGGACTAATGTGAATTTTATTGTGGCGGCGGTGGCAAAAGTTGGGCCGGCAGTGGTTCGGATCGATGCTTCGCGCCGGGTGAAAGCGGGAAATAGAGGGCTGTCGCCGGAAGATTTTTTTGGCAGAGAACCGAATTCGGGCGGCCGGGGCGGGATCGAACGGGGCACTGGTTCGGGTTTTGTCATCGGTGCCGACGGCCTGATTCTCACTAACGCTCACGTTGTAGAGGGAGCCGATACGGTAAATGTAACTCTCAAGGACGGCCGCAGCTTTCAGGGGCGGGTGTTGGGGGCTGATAAGGTGACGGATGTGGCTGTGGTGAAGATTGAGGCGAATAATGTGCCTGTGGCGACGATCGGCAATTCGGATAAGCTGTTGCCTGGGGAATGGGCGATCGCGATCGGCAATCCTTTGGGTTTGGACAATTCCGTAACTGCGGGGATTATTAGCGCTACGGGACGATCGAGCTCTGATGTCGGCGTACCTGACAAGCGGATCGGTTTTATTCAAACAGACGCTGCAATTAATCCGGGGAATTCCGGCGGCCCGCTGCTGAATGCTTCGGGCCAAGTTATTGGCATGAATACGGCGATTATTCAAGGTGCTCAAGGGTTGGGGTTTGCGATTCCCATTCAGGCGGCGCAACAGGTGGCGAAGGAACTGATTACGACGGGGAAAGTCGAACACGCTTATTTGGGTATTGAAATGGCGACGCTGACTCCAGAGGTTAAGCAGCAAATTAACAGCAATGCTACCAGCAGCCTGCGAGTTGCAGTCGATCGGGGTGTGGCTATTGTTAGTGTAGTTCCTAATTCTCCCGCAGCAGCAGCCGGTTTGCGGGCTGGAGATGTGATTCAAAAAATTAATAATCAGCCGATTATTCAGTCGGAAGCTGTTCAGGAGTTCGTGCAAAATGCTAAGGTTGGCGGGCTGTTGCAAATGGAAATCAACCGCAACGGGCAAATAGTTAATTTGACTGTTAAACCGGGGAGTTTGCCGGTTCAAAAAGTTGGATAAGAAGGAAAGCACGACACGGATTTGGACACGGATACACGGATTAATTATTGAGTGAGTAAGTTATATTTTGTTCCTCCACCCAACCGACAAAACTGTAACAACAAATAACCAATAACGACTAACCAATAACTATGGCAGAAATCTTACAAATCTCACAATTAGGAAATCCCGTGCTGCGCCGCCGATCGCAAGTTGTCGAGAATATTAAGGACGATCGCATTCAACAGTTGATTGACAGCTTAATATTTACAGTACAGCAGGCAAACGGAGTGGGGATTGCCGCCCCTCAAGCCGCTCAGTCCGATCGCCTGTTCATCGTCGCATCCCGCCCCAACCTGCGGTATCCCCAAGCACCCCACATGGAACCCACAGCGATGATTAATCCCCGGATTGTGGCTGCATCAACAGAGACAGTCAAAGACTGGGAAGGCTGTTTGAGCATTCCGGGGATTCGGGGATTAGTGCCGAGAAGTAGGGCGATCGAGATAGAATACACCAGTAGAGACGGCAAACTCCACCGACAAGAATTGACAGACTTTGTGGCCCGAATTTTTCAACACGAACACGACCATTTAGATGGAATCGTGTTTTTAGACAGGGTGGAAAATACCCACGAACTAATCACAGAGGATGAGTATCAGCAGCAATTTGTCAAGCTACTTTAACCAAAAGCATTCAGCGTACAGGCCCCCGATTCATCCGCAGGGTCGCTTTCTTCAATTATCCAATCTAAAATCCAAAATCTAAAATCTAAAATCGATAGATGAGTACCAAAAGGAAATTGTCAACTTACTATAACACTTGATATAATTGCTAGTAGTAACGCCAGTGATGTTGTGAATAGGAGGGCAAATGTCTATCAATTTGGAAAAAGGCGGGAGAATCAATCTCTCTAAAGAAGCACCGGGGCTAAAAAATGCCGGGATTGGTCTGGGATGGGATACCAATGCTACAGACACAGGCGCAGCATTTGACTTAGATGCTTCCGTGTTTATGTTGGGGGCTAATGCAAAAATTCCCAGCGAAAAATACTTTGTTTTTTACAACAGCAAAGAGTCGCCGGACGGTTCTGTAATACATCTGGGAGATAGCAGAACCGGAGAAGGATTTGGTGATGATGAAACCGTTACAGTCGATTTAACCAAAGTCGATCCGGCGGTGCAAGAAATTGTGTTTGTGGTAACAATCGACCAAGCAGAATCGAGAAGGCAAAACTTCGGTCAAGTGCGGAATGCTTTTATCAGGATTTACGACACCACTACTAACACAGAAGTCATGAAGTACGATTTGGATGAGGATTTTTCTCGGGAAACTGCCATCGAATTTGGCCGACTTTACAAGAAAGATGGCGAGTGGAGGTTCCAAGCAGTGGGACAAGGCTACAATTCCGGCTTGCAAAGCTTTGTAGATAAGTATGCCGCATAAAATGTCGATCGCTCCTAGCTAAATAAATCGAGGGGAAATTCGGAAGCAGGAATGTTTCCCTCGATTTTAAGCAATCAGACTCATGAGGTGACAAACCAGATGGGAATTCAATTAAAGAAGGGCGAAAGATTTAATCTTTCTAAAACATCTCCACTATAAACCATACAAAATCACAAAACTATGGCTATCAACTTAACCAAAGGACAATCAATAGTTCTCAGCAAAAGCGAATACGACTTGTCCAAACTCACAATGGGTTTGGGCTGGGATGTTGCACAAGCTAAAAAAGGTCTTTTCGGGCGAAGCAGCGGTGCAAATTTTGACTTAGATTCCTACGCTATGCTGCTGGGAGAAAATGGCAAAATAAAGAACTACAAAGAGGATGTAATTTATTACTCTCATTTGGAGTCAAAGGACAAAACAGTTGTTCACTCAGGCGACAATCTCACGGGGGCTGGAGAGGGAGACGACGAACAAATAGTGGTGAAACTGAGTTCTTTGCCAGCAGAATATCACAAAATTATTTTGGGCGTAAATATTTACGATGGAAAAGAGAGAAAACAGCATTTTGGCCTGGTAGAAAATGCTTTTGTGAGGGCTGTAGATGCCGCCGGGAAAGAAATCGCTCGCTATCGCTTGTCAAATGACCCATCTTATGAAGGAAAATTAAATATGTTGATGGGAGAAGTTTATCGAGAAGGCGGCGAGTGGAAGTTTAAGGCTTTGGGAAATCCTTTGGCTGAGGATATGAACGGTGTTGTCGGTTCATTTATGCGGTGATATCAAATCTGTTAAATTCAGGCTTGTAGGGGCGGGTTCACCCAAACTACCTGTCAATAATTGACAATCTATATAAACCCGCCCCCTCCCAACCCGCCATCAAAATGCACATTTTCCGCATTAAAGAAACATCAAGGTTGATGTAGGTTATCTGTGGTGGTGGGGCGGGTTTATAGAGACTGTTTGTTTGAGTTAGATATTGTTTGTAAAACCCCCCCTACAAAAAATTACGAATCAATCTTTAACAGGTCGCATTGTCGGGAACATCACCGCATCTCGGATGCTTTGAGTATTAGTTAAAAGCATCACCAATCTGTCTACGCCGATACCCATTCCCGCACAATTAGGCATTCCCAAAGATAGCGCTTGAATAAAGTCTTCATCCATTGGATGCGCTTCGTCATCGCCGGCATTTTTCTGCGCCAACTGTTCCTCAAACCGCTTTCTTTGCTCTTTCGGATCGTTCAATTCTGAGAATCCATTCGAGTATTCTGTACCGTTGATAAATAGCTCGAAACGTTCTACAAATCCGGGCTTGCGGCGATGTCCTTTTGCTAAGGGACTGACTTCGACAGGATAGTCGATGATGAATGTAGGTTGAATTAGTTTAGGAACAACTAATTTGTCAAAAACTGCATACAGCACGTAGCCTAAACTCTGTTGTTCTAACTTAGACAGGTGCAATTCTAGCTTGGTTGCAGAGGATATCGCACTTTCCAAGTCCAAACTGTCAAAATCCAGCCCAAACTCGTCTCTGACAGCTTCTACCATCGTTTTCACTTGCCAGTGTTTGCCGCTGAAACCGGGATATTTTTCGCTGTAGTCGAACTTGCGTTCTAAACTAATCGTTGCCCCCTGATTTTCAATTTCTTTGACATCCCCAAATACCGCCGCTGCTGCGAAACATATCACGTCTTCGACAACTCCTAAAATGTCGAAAACATCAGCATAAGCTTGGTAAACTTCTAAAGAGGTAAACTCAGGATTGTGGGTGCTGTCAATGCCCTCATTTCTAAATGCTTTCCCTAGTTCAAATACTCGCTCGAAACCGCCGCAAATTGCCCTTTTCAAGAATAATTCGGGAGCGACTCGCAAATACAAATCTACCTCTAAAGCATTGTGGTGAGTGATGAATGGCTTAGCAGCAGCACCGCCGTAAATAGCTTGCAGTGTCGGGGTTTCTATTTCGTAAAAATTGGCTTGCCAGAGATAGGAACGGATGCTTTGAACGATGCGGCTGCGGAGCATAAAACGGTTGAGCGCATCTTGGTTGCTTGCCAAATCCATTTCGCGGTGACGGCGGCAAACTTCGGGGTCGTTAATTCCATAATAAGAATCGGGAAATTGAATGGTAGCTTTTGATAAAAGCTTTAATTCCCTCACTAAAATAGAAAGTTCTCCCCTGGGGGTGCGGCAGCCGATACCTTCGACGCCGACAAAATCGCCGACATCGAGCAATTTTTTAATTTGTTCAAAGCTCAAACCGACTTCGCCGGTGACGATTGCTTTCTCGATTTTGAGTTGAATTTTGTCTGTGGCGTCTTTTAAATCGATGAAACCAATTTTGCCGCTGTCTCGCTTGGAAGTGATGCGGCCGGCTAATCGCAGGGGAATTTCTTCGGGGTCAATTTCTCCGTTTTGGAGTTCTTTTCCCGGCTGACTAAATATTTCGCGAACTTGCTTGGCTGTGTGCGATCGCGCGTAGGATTCACTGGGATACGGTTCTATGCCTTGCGATCGCAGTTCGTCTACTTTTTGACTGCGGACTTCGGCTTCACTGAGAGTCATTAGTTATTGCCTGATTAAAATTACAAATATCTGACATCTTGCACTATTCTGGCGATCGTGCGATCGGGCGTTGCTCAAAGCAACGCCCCACAAGAAAATTCACTCTTTGTGGAACAGGCATCTTGCCTGTTCGCCATCGAGCTGCAAAATGTCAGAAACACCAAACTCTATCATAACTGGTCAACATAGACCAATTTGTCAGATAATCTAGACACACTGGCGATCGACAGATGCGGAAGGTCAGTAAGGTTTTAATCCTGACGGAAGTCTTCTATCCTCTCCATCCCTCCTACTCCCTCTCCCCAACAGTCAACAGTCAACAGTCAGCAGACAACAATTTGCGATCGACTGCACAAAGCGGCCGAAACATTAAAAAATTAAGTTGTCTGTCGATCGCAACAGGTGAGATGATATGTAGTGCAGCCTCACGGCAGTTCCACAGAAACTGAACAGCAGAAACGCGAGCGATCGAACTCGACTCATCGCTCCTCTGTCAGAATCGACCACACACACTCTCTCTTACATATAAAAACCAGAATTATGGCTGTTGCAACCCAATCACTCGAAGAACTCTGCATCAACTCTATCCGCTTTCTGGCCATCGATGCGGTAGAAAAAGCAAAATCAGGACACCCGGGACTGCCTATGGGCGCTGCCCCTATGGCCTTCGTGCTGTGGGATCGGTTCATGCGGTTCAACCCCAAAAACCCCAAGTGGTTTAATCGCGATCGCTTCGTCCTCTCCGCCGGCCACGGCTGTATGCTACAGTACGCCCTCCTGTACTTGACCGGCTACGATAGCGTCACCCTCGACGACATCAAGCAATTTCGCCAGTGGGAATCCAGAACCCCCGGACACCCCGAAAACTTCATGACCGAAGGCGTAGAAGTTACCACCGGCCCCCTGGGACAAGGAATTGCTAATGGCGTCGGTTTGGCAATGGCAGAAGCTCACCTCGCTGCTAAGTTTAACAAGCCCGACCACACCATTGTTGACCACTACACCTATGTAATTTTGGGTGACGGCTGCCACATGGAAGGCGTTTCTGCCGAAGCTTGTTCTTTGGCTGGACACCTCGGACTCGGCAAATTAATTGCCTTGTACGATGACAATCACATTTCTATTGAAGGCGACACAAGCTTGGCCTTTACTGAAGATGTGGGCAAGCGTTTTGAAGCTTACAACTGGCACGTTATTACAGTAGACAATACCGCTCTAGACGAAGATACTAACCTAGAAGCAGTTCACAAAGCTATTGAAGAAGCCAAAAAAGTCACGGACAAACCGTCCATGATTAAAGTCCGCACCGTCATTGGTTACGGTTCTCCCAACAAGCGCAATTCCTACAGTGCTCACGGTGCTGCTTTGGGTGCCGATGAAGTGAAAGCAACTCGCGATTTCTTGAAGTGGGAACACGCACCGTTTGAGATTCCTGAAGATGCTTTGTCACACTTCCGCAAAGCAGTCGATCGCGGTGCTCAAGCTGAGCAAGAATGGCAGAAAGCTTTTGATGCTTATAAAGCAGCATATCCTGCAGAAGCTGCAGAATATGAGCGCAGCGTTGCCGGCAAACTTCCTGAAGGTTGGGATAAAGTTTTGCCGACATACAACCCGGAAGATAAGGCAGATTCGACTCGGAATCATTCTGGAAAATGTTTGAATGCTTTGGCAGGTGTGCTACCTGAATTGATCGGCGGTTCCGCTGACTTGGCATCTTCTAACATGACTTTGCTTAAGGGTGAAAAAGACTTCCAAAAAGGTCAATACGAAGGACGTAACCTGCGCTTTGGTGTGCGGGAACACGGCATGGGTGCGATCGCCAACGGTATGCTTCTGCATGGCGGTTTAATTCCTTACTGCGCTACTTTCTTGGTATTTGCTGACTATATGCGGGGAGCAATTCGCCTCTCTGCACTATCGGAAGCTGGAGTTATTTATGTAATGACTCACGACTCCGTAGCCTTGGGCGAAGACGGCCCCACTCACCAACCCGTGGAAACCATCGCTTCTCTGCGAGTAATTCCCGATTTGTTGGTAATGCGCCCTGCGGATGGTAACGAAACATCCGGCGCTTACAAAGTGGCAGTTGAAAGCCGCACTCGCCCAACTTTAATGGCTTTGTCGCGCCAAAATCTGCCCAACTTGGCTGGAAGTTCGATCGAAGGAACAGCCAAAGGCGCTTACATTTTGTCCGACGACGGCGGCACTCCCGACATCATTTTAATCGGCACCGGCGGCGAAACATACCTCTGCGTTGATGCCGCTGAAAAATTGCGCGCTGCAGGTAATAAAGTGCGCGTAGTTTCGATGCCTTGCTGGGAATTGTTCGACTTACAAGATGCCGCTTACCGCGAATCTGTACTGCCGAAAGCTGTTACTAAACGGTTGGCAGTTGAAGCAGCTTGTAGCTTCGGCTGGGGACGTTATTTGGGTGCCGAAGGCGACAGCATCAGCATCGACACATTCGGCGCTTCAGCACCGGGCCCCGTTGCTTTAGAAAAGTTTGGCTACACCGTTGATAATGTGGTAGCTAAGGCTCAGGCGCTGTTGGGTTAATAGCAGCAGCATAATTTTGGGTGGGGCGGGCTTCTGGCTCGCCCCATTTTTTATAGAAGAAGGAAGTTCGGCAACGGATTCTGTAACGGATGTAACAGATGTAACGGATTGATGGAAGAAGGCTTTAGTTATTTAGAAGATAAGGAAGAAGAAAGGAAAAGCTAAAATCTCAAATCTCAAATCGGCATCTAGGGTTTCACTTCGTCATACCTCACATCTTGCACCATTGTCAGGAACAGGCAAGATGCCTGTTCCACAAGAAAATTCATCTCTTGTGGAACAGGCATCTTGCCTGTTCATAAAAGGATTGAGAATGGTGCAACATATGAGTTATACCCAACCTAGAGCTCGATACAGCTCGCGAATCATTGAGAATTGCTATATTAAGACTTACGGAAGAAAAACCAGTTTCTACAACAATATTCGGTTTGGCAACGAGGCATTTATGAAGAAACCGGGTTTTTAGCCCCCCGTGCCTCCAGAACAGTATATTTCAGAGAGTTAAGATAAGTTATAAGTTATTGCCTTAAATTACTCCTTCCCCATTTGCCATTCCGTTTATGATTTGGAATTTTTTAAATCAGTTGTTATTCACCGGCAATTATATTCCTCAAGGCTACTGTTACCTTTGGCAGCGAGAGCTAGTCGCGCTCCACATAGTGTCAGACTCTATAATTGCCCTGGCCTACTATTCAATACCCCTCTCGTTAATTTATTATTTTATCGGTCAGCGAAAAGACTTGCCCTTCCGCAACATCTTTTGGCTGCTTGCAGCCTTTATTATCTCTTGCGGCACTACTCATATAATGGAAGTTTGGACGCTTTGGCATCCTGTTTATTGGGTTTCTGGCAGTCTGAAAATTATTACCGCCGCAATTTCTGGTTACACCGCATTTGCATTAATTCCTTTAGTTCCCCAAGCATTAACTCTCCTGAGTCCAACTCAATTAGGGATGATCGATTCAATACTGCAAAAAGAAATAATTGAACGCCGAGAAACGGAAGCTCGCTATCAAACTTTAACTGAAGCTTCGCCGGTAGGAATATTTTATGCAGATGCTGGAGGAGACTGCTTGTATGTCAACGAGCGCTGGTGTCAAATTTCGGGAATTACCTGTGATGAAGCTTTGGGCAAAGGGTGGTTGCAAGGCATTCATCCAGACGACCGCGAGCGGGTTTTTTCTGAATGGTATAGCGCCGCGCAGGAGAAATTGCCGTTTAAATCTGAGTACCGCTTTCAAGGCATTAATCACACTCAAATCAGTTGGGTATTCGGTCAATCTGTCGGTCAAATTGGAGAAAATGGGGAGGTTAAAAATTATGTTTGTACTATTACTGATATTACAGAACGCAAGCAGGTAGAAGAGGAAAATCGACGGCTCAATGAAACTCTGGAGCATCGAGTTGCTGAGCGCACGGCTCAAATCGAAATTTCTAACCACAAATTGCAAAAAGAAATAGCATACCGCGAAAAAATTGCTTTCACTTTGTTGGAATTGACGCAACTGCAAAATGCAATTCTTAATAGCGCTAACTACACAATTATTTCTACAGATCCCGACGGTACAATTAAAACATTTAATCGGGCGGCAGAGCAACTATTAGGTTATTCGCTAGAAGAAGTGGTGGGGAAAGTCACGGTAGAAATAATTCACGATCCTCTGGAGGTCGCTCAAAGAGCTGAAGTTCTTTCTCAAGAATTGGGAGTGAAAATAGAGCCGGGAATTGAAGCCTTTGTTGCCTTGCCGCGCCGGAAAATCGCTGACGAAAATGAATGGACTTACATTCGCAAAGATGGTTCGCGGTTTCCGGTACTGCTGTCGGTGACTGCCTTATTTGATAGTAACGGAAATATTAACGGTTTTTTGGGTATCGGTCAGGATATTAGCGATCGCAAACAAGCTGAAAAAGAGCTGCGTGACCTCACCAGTGCCATGCAAAATGCGGTGGAAGGCATTTCACGGCTAGATACTGAGGGGCGCTACGTGAAGGTTAACCGAGCTTACGCTCATAAATGCGGTTACGAACCGGAACAAATGCTGGGCATGAAATGGCTGCCCACCGTACATCCGGACGATGTTGAGATGATGCTCTCAGCTTATCAGGAAATGCTAATTTCTGGCCAAGTAGAAGTTGAAGCTAGAGGAGTCCGAAAAAATAGCTCGTTTTTTTACAAGCAATTAACGATGGTAAAAGCTTGCGACGCACAAGGGATATTTAACGGCCACCACTGTTTTATGAAAGATATCACTGAGCGCAAACTAACTGAAACTGCTTTGCAGGAAAGCGAATTCAAGTACAGGCAAATAGTTGAATTAGCAAAAGAAGGTATTTGGGTAATTGACAGAAATGGCCTCACGACTTACGTGAACAACGCAATGGCGCGAATGCTCGGCTATAGTGAAGTAGAAATGTTCGGGCGGTCGATTTTTGATTTCATGGACGAACCGGAAAAACCACAAGCTATTGATAATGTCGATCGGCGCAAGCAAGGTATTGCTGAACAACACGAATTTAAATTCAAAACCAAGGACGGCAAAGATATTTGGACTGATATGTCTACCAGTTCAGTCATGGACTCCCAGGGTAATCTGCTGTCTTGTTGCGCCTTGGTTTACAACATTACAAGCCGCAAAGAAGCAGAGCAGCAACTGCTGCAACTGACAGAAGATTTGAAGCGTTCCAACGAGGAATTAGAACAATTTGCTTATGTGGCTTCCCACGATTTGCAAGAACCGCTCCGAGCCATTACCAGTTACACTCAATTGCTGGCCCAGCGCTATCAAGGAAATTTGGACGATCGCGCAGATAAGTATATTCATTATATTGTCGATGGCGCCACCAGAATGCAGCAGCTAATTAACGATTTGTTGGCGTATTCGCGCCTGGGAACGAGGGGTCAGGAGTTTGAGCAGGCGGACTGCAAGGCTGTGGTTAAGCAAACTATGTGCAATTTGCAAATTGCGATCGCCGAAACAAAAGCTGTAATCACCTGCGACGCGATGCCAACTGTGATGGCGGATGAATTTCAACTGGTGCAATTATTCCAAAATTTGCTCGCCAACAGCATCAAATTTTGTCGCCAAGATATCCCGTTGATTCATATCGCTGCCTGCCGGCAAGAGAGCGAATGGGTGTTCAGTGTCCGCGATAACGGCATTGGCATCGATCCGCAGTATGCCGATCGCATTTTCATCATTTTTCAACGCCTGCACTCCCGTCGCCAATATTCCGGCACAGGCATAGGTTTGGCGATGTGCAAGCGCATTGTTGAACGCCACGGCGGTCGCATCTGGGTGGAATCTCAAGAGGGAAAAGGAGCGACTTTTTACTTCACTATTCCTATAATTAGTACCTGAATCCTCAAAATTCAATTTTGTTTTTATACTCAAAAGGATACGCCGGTTATGAGCGATCGAAGCACTGTTAGACCTATAGAGATTCTGCTGATTGAGGATTCTCCCAGCGATGCCGATTTGGCAATAGAAGTCCTCAGTCAGGGTAAAATATTGAATAACTTGCATTTTGTGGAGGATGGAGTCGAAGCAATCAAGTTTTTGCGCCGAAAAGAACCCTATCTCAGGGTACCTCGTCCCGATTTGATTTTGCTCGATTTGCATCTGCCCAAAAAAAGCGGTATTGAAGTGCTAGAAGAAATTAAAACTGACCCAGCCTTAAAATTAATTCCTGTAGTGATTCTCAGCACTTCAGCAGCTCCCGAAGATATTTTTAAGTCCTACTCCCTCCACGCCAACTGTTACATAACAAAACCGGTAGACTTCGTTGAATTTACTAAAGTAGTGAGGTTAATTGAGGACTTCTGGCTGGCAGTCGTCAAACTTCCTCTAAATTAAACGAACAAATGCTTTGCTTATAGCCTTTCTCAGAAAGATGAGGTACTCATGGGCATAGGGCATAGGGCATAGGGCATAGGCCTCCGTGGGCATAGGGCATACCTCACCACGCTTGAGAACCGCTATATGAGCGATCTAAAATTTTTAGCCTAGGGAAATTCTGCTGGTGGATGATTTGCTCAGCGAGGCTGAAGGGACTTTATAAAAGCTGGCGACCAGCAAATTTTTAAGAATTTGCATAAGAGTAGAAGATATGGTATCAGGAAGAAAATTATTGAATAAAAAAGGCTTGTCGGTTCGCGTTTTCCTCCCTATTTAATTCGGGTTAACTGAATTTTCCCTCAAAAAACGGTGATAAATATGGATAAAAATCTACTCAGCACTCAAGTTAAAAATGATTCCGGTGGTAATTATGACAACCTCAGCAGCCGATGAAGAGATGCTCAAGTTTTATGCCCTGTCAGCCCGGTGCTACATCACTAAGCCTATCGATTTTAGTCAAGTCGCTAAGCTGGTGAGATGGATTGAGGATTGGTGGCTGGTGGTGGTGACAGTTCCCAAATAATAATTTTCAAGTTGAAAATGGTAAGGGAAAGCCAAAAAGTTTAACCTAAAATTGGTAGAGTAAAAATTTTACAGTCAAAAACGTCTAAGCTATGTGGATTAAGATTCTGTTAGTAGAAGACAATCCTGCTGATGCTGATTTGCTTGCAGAACTGTTAGAAGTATCTGTGGGCGTCCAGTGGGAACTGGTGTCTGTTGAGTTCCTGCATGAGGCGATCGCCCAACTGTGTAAAGAATCCTTTGATGTAGTTTTGCTCGACCTTTCTTTGCCGGACAGCCGCGGTTTGGAAACGCTAACTCGCCTGCGGGAAGTTGCTCCTGATGTGCCAATGGTGGTAATGACAGGCTTGGACGATGAGGCGATCGCCCTAGAATCAGTTCGCTTGGGAGCTCAAGACTATATTGTTAAAGGCCAAATTACTACTCAATTATTAGTGCGGACGATCCGCTACGCGATCGAACGATCTCAAACATTTCAAATGCTGCGGGAAAGCGAGCGCCGCTTTCGGGCGATTTTTGACTCGTCGTTTCAGTTAACCAAGCTGCTGACTCCCCAAGGAATTGTGCTGGAAGTGAACGAGACAGCCCTCGATTTTGCCGGATTGCGATCGGAGGATATTGTGGGCCGCCCGATTTGGGAAATGGCGATTTGGGCCCAGTCGCCACAGGTTTCCGAACAATTGCAATGCGCGATCGGCAAAGCAAGTCGTGGCGAGTTTTTCCGCAGCGAAATCGACTTGTTAGGCAAAAGTGACCAAATTATGACAGTTGATTTCTCACTGAAACCGGTTAAAAATGAAACAGGACAAGTTTTGCTGCTGATTGCCGAAGCCCGTGACATTAGCGATCGCAAACGAGCAGAAGCGGAAATTCTCAAAGCCCTGGCACGAGAAAAGGAACTTTCACAACTGCGAGCTAAATTTGTCACAATGGTTTCCCACGAGTTCCGCACACCTTTGACAACCATCCAATTTTCGGCGGGATTGCTGCAAGATTACAGCTCTCAGTGGCCCCAAGAGAAAAAATCTACTCATTTTGTGCGGATTCAATTAGCAATTAAACGCATGACAGAGTTATTAGAAGATATCCTCGTAATTGGCAAAATCGAAGCCAATACCTTGCAGTTTCAACCGGTTTCCTTAAACCTCGAAAAATTTTGCCGTCAACTGGTAGAAGAGCAGCAGCTCAACGACAGCAATCAACACCCGATCGCCTTTCAATATGAAGGCGGCAACTGCGAGGCTCAAATGGATGAAAAACTGCTGCAGCAAATCTTGGGAAATGTCCTCTCAAATGCCATCAAATATTCCCCCGTCGGCAGTACAGTTTCCTTGCACCTCAACTGTCTAAACAAAGAAGCTGTTTTCCAAGTTCAAGACCAGGGCATCGGCATTCCCCAGGCCGATCGAGAGCGGATATTAGAAACTTTTTACCGATCTCCCAATGTCGGCACTATTTCGGGAACAGGTCTCGGTTTAGCAATTGTGAAGAGGGCTGTGGAACTTCACGGCGGCCAACTTGCGATCGACAGCCAAGAAGGAAAAGGCACAACTTTCACTATTACCTTGCCTCTAATTTGCCCTCCCAGTCAATAACAACTGAATTATCAACTATACATATCCGCGATTTAACGATTAATTAAGCGCCTAACTAACAAACTTATCAAGTGTCTGAACCCAGATTTTTCCAACCAACTACTAACTAAAAGGAGCTATCACCGTGGCTAAGATTTTGGTAATAGAAGACGAAGAAGCGATTAGAGAAAATATTTTAGAGTTGCTGGAAGCCGAGAATTTTGAAGGAATAGGAGCGATTAACGGCAAAGTCGGCATCAAATTGGCGATCGAAAAAATCCCGGATTTAATTTTGTGCGACATGATGATGCCGGAAGTAGACGGTCACGGCGTCATCAAAGCTTTGCGATCCGAACCCTTGACTGCCACAATTCCGTTTATTTTCCTCACAGCCAAAGCCGATAAAGTTGACGTTCGCAGGGGCATGGAACTGGGAGCGGACGATTACATTACTAAGCCCTGTACGCCGCAAGAACTGCTAAAAGCCATTGCTATTAGACTGGAAAAACAAAAAACAATTAGCCGACAATCTCAAAAGACGCTAGACGAATTACGCACTAATATTAGTATGTCGCTGCCCCACGAATTGCGGACTCCTTTGAATGCAATTCTGGGTTTTTCTGAGCTAATTCTGTCAGAATATCATGTCTTAGAGGAATCAGATATCTTAGAGATGATCGGTCAAATTCAAACTTCGGGTCATCGCTTGTATCGGCTAATTCAGAACTTTTTGCTGTATGCAGAACTGGAGATAGCAGCCACAAATCCCGAACGGCTCAAGGAGATGCGAAACAGCGAATTTAGCTGTGTAAAATCTTTGCTGAGTCAAAAAGCGCGGCAGCAAGCAAAACACGCGAATAGAACAGACGATTTACAATTAAACTTGCAAGATTCGTCGGTTGCTATTGATTCTGTCAGACTCGCAAAAATTGTTGAAGAACTATTGGACAATGCCTTCAAATTTTCTTTAGAAGGAACGCCTGTTTTATTAAGCAGTTTGGTCGAAAATCAGACTTTTATTCTGTCTGTCAAAGACCAAGGCCGCGGCCTGACTGCCGATCAGATTGCACAGCTAGAAGCTTACAGGCAGTTCGATCGCAAACTTTACCAACAAGCAGGTTTGGGATTGGGCCTGGCTATTGTTCAACGCCTTGTAGAATTGCACGGAGGGGAATTTAAAATAGAAAGTTTGCCACAGCAAGAAACCATAGTTTGCGTTTCCCTGCCTGTCTAAACAATGATTATTCCAGTTTCAAAAAAGAATACAACTGTAGGCAAACTCCCAACCCTTATGGAATAAATCATTGCCAATTCTCAAATCTAAACTCTAATATCATGTCCGGTCGATTACCATTCATCAGGTAGGGGCGGGTTCACCACAATATCTGCCAATAATTGACAATCTCAAAAACCCGCCTGGCCGGGATATTATGGTCAATCGATCGGACATGATATAAAATGGTATTATGCAGGAGCGATCGCTCCTTTCAGACACCGCTCCATATAAATTTGAGCTACCTTATCATGAGGGTTGATTTCCAAGCAGGCCGAAAACCATCTTTTAGCTTCGACACAGTTGTCACTATTGTAGAGTACCAAAGCTTGCTCAAAGATTGTCTTGGTCTCTAACTTTTTCTGTCGTAACTCTGGCGGATCGGCCGCAAATACTTCATAAAGTGTTACCATTCGCGATTTGCCTTTAACTGTTACGCGATCGATCAACCTCAAATCATAAATATCGTTCAACTGTATAAAAGTATTGTGAGTAATTAACATCGAAACTCCATACTCTTTCGTCAAAGTTTCCACGCGGGAGGCTAAGTTTACCGCATCGCTAATCACCGTGCTGTCCATCCGACTTTGGCCGCCAACCGTGCCTAACATCAAAGAACCCGTATTGATTCCTATGCCAATTTGCAGCGGCGGGCGATCGACCTGATTACGACTAATATTATACTCGTTAAGCTCTTCTAGCATTGCAATTCCAGCTTTCACAGCATCGTCCGCACTGCCATTAAACAGCGCCATAATCGCATCGCCAATGTATTTATCAATAAAACCAAAATTGTCAGTAATTGCCGGTTCCATCCGCGACAAATAACCATTAATAAATTGAAAATTCTCTTCGGGACTCATCCTTTCCGAAAGAGAAGTGAAATCGCGGATATCTGAAAATAGCACCGACATTTCTTTCTGCACCTGATCGCCTAATTTGACTTCCAGAATACTTTCATATCCCAGAAAGTGGAGAAATTCGTGCGGTACAAACCGCCCGTAAGCATCTGTTAATTTTTCTTCTGCTGCTAAAGCTTTTTGCAAATCGTCTGTGAATTGGCGGCGCTCGGTTTCTACCTCTAGACGTTCCGTGATGTCTTGAAAAGCGGCGATAGCGTAAACTATGTTTTTCCGTTCGTCGTAGATTGGAGTCGCCCAAACCTCGATCGGCACAATCCGATCTGACCCACGAATTTCTAGCTCGTCCATACGCACAAATTCTCCCCGCAACGCCCGAACAATCGGTTGGCTATCCCTCGGATACAATTGATTAGTTCCAGCGTCGTAAAAATGATAAGCTTCAGGAAATTGCTCAGTAGCCCCATCAAAAATTAAACCTTCGGCTAGTATCCTTTCGCCCCAAGAATTCATGTAAAAAGGTTTACCATTACCATCGACAACAAATAGTCCCACCGGCATCGCTTCCAGGAATTGAGTCAATCGGCTTTCGTTTTCTGACAGTGCCTCATTTAACTTTTCTTGGGCCGCCAAAGCTTTTTCTAAATCATTAGTAAACCTGATTCGTTCCACTTCCACCTGTCTTTGCAAACTAATATCCTTAGCAAAACCCTGATAGTAAAGCACTTCACCGTTAGCATCATAAACGGTGCGCGCATACTCAGAAATCCAGATAATGCTGCCATCTCGACAGTAAACCTGAGACTCAAACTCACACAGAGTACCGTGCTGTTTCATCAGCGCCAGAAACTCTTGACGGCGGTTCGGTTCCACGTACAATTGCTGCTGAATATCATTAATACTTTCTATCAATTCTGACGCAGAATCGTAGCCGTAAATTTCCGCCAGAGCAGGATTCGCACTGAGAAAATGTCCGTCCGGCGTCGTCTGAAAAATACCTTCTAGAGCATTTTCAAATATCCCGCGATACTTCTCTTCAGCTTGAATTAGCGCCTCTTCAGCTTCCTTGCGTTCACTTATGTCACTAAAAGCAATAATCGCATAGGAAATGTCGCCTGTAGAATCATAAATTGGAGTTGCCCAACTCTCTACAGGAATAATCTTATTAGCTGTACGAATTTCTACACCCTCAGTCCGCACATTTTCGCCCCTAAGCGCCCGCATAATTGGCAATTCTTCCACGGGGCATCTCTGATTAGTCCCGGCTTTATAGAATTGATAAATTGCTGCTTTTTGCTCTGAATTAATATGCGGCACAGTGCCTTTGCCAAATACATCCCGCGCTTTCTGGTTAGCGTAGAAAGATTGCCCGTTTGCATCAAGTACACATACGCCCAATGGCATAGCTTCTAGATATTGCGTCAAGCGACTTTCGTTTTCATGGAGTTTGGCAATCAGCATCGCCTGCTTGCGGTTTAATTTTACCAACTCCTCATTCATTTCCTGAAGTTCTCTTTGTTTTTCAGCTAATTTTTTATCTTGAAAATATCTATATATAGCCTCAGTGACAGTTAATTTTAAGTCATCACATTGCCAAGGTTTAGGTATATATCGGTACAATTTAGCATAGTTAATAGCATTGGCTACCGCCTCCAAATCTGCCTGCCCCGTCAGCATAATCTTGAGACAGTTAGGCGAGATAGCATGAACTCTGCTTAATAGTTCGTCTCCTTTCATACTAGGCATGATATGATCCGAAATCACCAAAGGAACTTCATACTGTTCTGCTAAAAGTTCTGACAGCAACTCTAAAGCTTCTTCGCCACTTTGGGCCGTTTCAATTAAATATTTATCTTCAAAGGCTTTTAGCAGGTCTATTTCCAGACTATCAAGTATAGTCTGCTCATCATCGACACAAATAATGACTGGTTTTTTCATAAATTTGCTAGACCAGACTTAATTGCTTCAATTAATTCTTGATTTTGCCAAGGTTTTTCTATGAAAGCATGAAGATTTGCTTGAGCTTTTGTGCGTTCGATTGCTTCTTTGTCTGCTTGTCCTGTCAGCATTACTTTCACAATTTGCGGATATTTTTGATGAATTTTAATCAGCAACTCATCTCCTTTCATTCCGGGCATCAACCAATCAGAGACAATTACTAAAATCTTAACATCAGCTTCACATAGCTCTTCAATAATTTCCAGGGCTTCGGCAGCACTTTCAGCAAATTCGCAAAGATATTTACCGTTAAATGCCTGTTGCAGTTCAATTTCCAGACTTTCCAACACCCCTACTTCATCGTCCACACACAAAATTGCTGATTTAGACATCGCTAGTTTCCTTATTTAGTGTGGCAGGGTGAACCCTCATGGCTGCACACCGTTTTCCAAATTCTACATTCTGCGTGGCTAGACTGCAAATTTTCGCCCCAGACTTCGCTCTGCGGCGCTTTACCTACTCAGTTAAATTAATCGGCAAAGACACGGTAAATGCTGTTTTACCTGGCCTCGACTCCACATCAATTTTACCCTGATGTTTTTCAATTATTTTTTTCACAATATCCAATCCCAACCCGCTGCCTTCTCCCGCAGGTTTGGTAGTAAAAAACGGCTCAAAAATTTTCCGAATAATCTCTGGTTGAATTCCCTTACCGCTGTCAATAATTTTGACCAACACGCTGGTATCTTGTTGTACCGCGTCAATTGTTAAAGTTCCTTGATTGTCCATCGCTTGTAAGGCATTGTGAATTAAATTTGTCCAAACTTGATTGAGTTCGTCGGGATAACACAGTACCACAGGCAATTGATCTTGATAGTTTCTGATGACTTCCACACCCTGCTTGATGTGGTTTTGATAAAGAGTTAATACAGTTTCAATTCCGTCCGTAATATTCACTTGTATTTTTTCCCCATTTACATCGTAACGCGCATAATTTTTTAGAGCAAAGACGACTTTTGCAGCGCGTTCAGTAGCGGTAGCGATGGTTCGGGCGCTTCTGTGAATGCTAGCAAACTCGTAGGCTGTTTTTATAATATTTTCGCTGTCAGGATCTTTGAGCAACGACAAGAATTCTTGCAGATTTCCTTGCAATCCGATATTGATTAAAATGCTAGCAATGCTGTCCGCATTGTCAATGCCTTCCGACTCTAGTTCCTGCTTCACGCCTTTTTTCAATACCCGTTTTTCTCGCGTAGATAAAGAGTAATTTTGTTGACTAGAACTGTACATCAAGCGCAAGAAATCGTGCTGGCGTTCGGCTGACAGTTCTTTAAAAAAAACTGGCAAACTTTCGAGATTGTTATCCAAAAAGCTGGTAATATTTCCAATAGACGACCGAATTGCCCCCAGCGGCGTATTAATTTCGTGAGCAATGCCGGCAATTAGTTGCCCTAATGCCGCCATTTTTTCTGATTGCACTAATTGATTCTGAGTAGCTTGCAGTTGGTCTAAAGTAACTGTAAGTTCATTATTTTTTTGTTGGAGTCTTTTTCGCAACTGGCACATTGCTAAATGGGTTTCTACCCTAACTAGAACCTCTTCCACCTGAAAGGGCTTGGTAATATAATCTACCCCGCCCACTGCAAAGGCTTTGACCTTATCAAGTACGTCATTAATCGCGCTAATAAAAATCACCGGAATGTCGCAAGTTCCTTCATCAGCTTTGAGCTTTTCGCAAACTTCATATCCATTCATTTCGGGCATCATAATATCCAGCAAAATCAAATCTGGAGGCATACCTTTTGCCGCCGAAAGGGCTAAGTCGCCACTAGGTACCGGGCGCACTTTATAACCCTTGCTATTCAAAATTCCGGCTAGCAGCCGCAAATTAGCTGGGGTGTCGTCAACTACTAAAATATTACCGCGATCGGTGCTAGGAATGTCGTTATTCATGTGATATTGCTTCCGAAATTAAATTTAAAACTTTGTCGTACTCAAAATTTTCTATACAAGTTGCGATCGCACCAGCCGTTACTGCATCCTTTAATCGAATTTGCTCTATCAAGGTATTAATTAACTCCATATCTGCATTCAGTATAGCTAGCTTTAAATCAGCTACCAGTGAATCAGGCAAGTTTACGAAATCAGTCGCACTCATAGCGCGATCGCCCTCTTTGATTGCCGATAAATCCGTTTGATCCGCATCTTCATAAATATAGCGCACTCCGATATGTTTGTGCATAGCATCAAAAATATCGGCTTCCCGGAAAGGCTTCCTCATAAAAGCATCGCAGCCCGCCGATAAAATAACTGCCCGTTCTTCCTCCAAAACGCTCGCTGTCAGCGCAATAATAGGTGTAGCTTGACCTTTAATAGTACCTTTAATGTATTGCGTAGCTTCGTAGCCGTCCATCACAGGCATTCTCATGTCCATCCAAATGAGATGCGGTTCCCAACTATCGCAAATCTCAATAGCTTCTTGACCGTTAGTAGCTTCTTTTAGTTCAAAACCCAGAGGAGACAGGATTTTAATTAACAGTTGGCGGTTCAGCGGTTTATCGTCTACTATCAAAATTCGATAGGTCTGTTGGTTGGGAACCAGGGCAATAACATTCCTGCTCGGTTTTGGGCTTTCAATATCAGTCGCCTCGACCGCAATAACTTGAATGTCAAACTTAAAATTAGTTCCCTTACCCACAGCAGAACAGACGCTCATTTCGCCGCCCATTAATTCTACAAATTTGCGACTGATGGGCAATCCCAAGCCGGTACCTTCTTGCGAATCTTTGCCTGTCTTGGTTTGCACGAAGGGTTCAAAAAGATCGTCTAATTCATTGGTAGCAATACCGGGTCCAGTATCCTCGACTTCAAAATGAAGAAAGAAGGAAGAGGTAGAAGCTGAATCGTCATTTTTGGTGGCAATGATCGGGTTGTTCGACGGACTGAATTGAGAGATTTTGATACCATTGATGGCGGAGATTTCAGTATCATTTGATACTTCAGATGGATAAAAAAATCCCCCTTCTGCCTGCTGATTTCTGCCTAGTGACTGCTTGCTAACTCTTACCGCTACACTGCCTTCATCGGTAAATTTAAGAGAGTTATTGAGCAGATTAATTAAGATTTGCCGCAATTTTAAATCGTCCGTTTCTACGTATTGTGGCACTTCGGGACTGCGCTCAAAAACTAACTGCAGGTGCTTGTCATCTGCTTTGATTTGAAACATATCTTCCAAGTCGTTTAGCAGGCGGAAAAGGTCTAATTTTTTGGAATTTAGGGTGGTGCGCCCCGATTCAATTTTAGATAAATCGAGTACGTTATTAATCAGGGTGAGCAGGTGTTCTCCGCTGCTGCTAATTATGCTAATATTTTCTTGATCTTCTGGGGAGAGAGTTTGGCTGCGAGTCATCAGTTGGGAAAAGCCGAGAATTGCATTGAGAGGCGATCGCAATTCGTGGCTCATATTAGCAAGAAAAGTGCTTTTAGCTTGGTTCGCTACTTCCGCTTTGTCTTTCGCTACAGCCAATTCTGCCGTCCGCTCTTGCACTCGCTGTTCTAAAGTTTCAAAAGATTGTTGCAGTTGTTGAGCCATGCTGTTAAATGATTTCGCTAATTCCCCTAATTCGTCAGAACGTTCGCTTTCTACTGTTTTGTCCCATTCACCTTTAGCAATATTTTTGGCTGCTATATTTAAGCTCAAAATAGGATTTGTTACCCACTGAGAAGTCAGAATGCCAATCGCCACAGCTACTCCTAAAGCTGCGAAACACAGCAAAATCGCTGTGCGGGTATTAGCATCGATTTCTTTGGTGAAATCTGCTTCGGGAACAACTACGACAATCAGCCAGTCTAAACCTTTGCCGTCTTGAAACGGCAAGACTTTTAAAAATTGTCGCTTGTCATCTATGTCAAAGCTCAATAACTCGGATTTTTTAATTTGGTCTAATTTTTTAAACTTGGCAGTCAAATATTTAGCTGTCGCTTGAGTAAAAGGGTTGCTGCTTTCTTCCACTTTAAACAATTGTCTTTCATTACCTTTAGTGCGAAACGGTTTTTCTGTTGTGGAAGTTGCTAACAAAGTACCCTGGCGATCTATAATAAATGTTTGACCGGATTTGCCAACTTTGAGACTGTTGAGAAATCTCCCAAGATGGTCGAGACGCAAAGCAGCAAATAAGACTCCTTCTAGCTGATTTTTGTAGCTGTATACGGGTTGGATAGCGCTGATAAGTAATGTCGGTTCTAGTAAGGAAACAAAAACCGAACTCCAAGTAGGTTTGCCGACTTTGACGGCTTTTTGGTACGCAGGATGTTGCCGATGATCATAGTTTTTGGCAAGGGTGGTAATTGTAGTGCGATCGCCGAGAGCGTTCGTATTGTAAGAATTAAAATTAAACCCAGTAGATGGGTCTATCACATTAATCATTCGGGAGCCGTTAGAAAGTTGTTGACCGCATCTATAATCTCCATGCTTGTTGCCAACGGAGGTAAAATTGATATAGGGATATAATTGTACTTGGCGCCAAAGATATTTATCCCAAGCTGATAAGTTTTCCATCTTTAACAAGCCGAGCTTGACAGCATCCAGCTTGGTTTGATTGATTTGATGGGGAGTAGTCAGGTAAACTTGCAGGTTTTGCTCGACACGCAAACTCACCTCGCTCATTAACTGACTGGCAAGGTTATTAACTGCTTTTTGCCCGTTTCTAAAAGACAGATATCCTACGAGCCCCACGCCTCCCACTATTTGCAGTATAAATGGAACTATGAGAACAGTTCGCAGCGGTAATTTGTCTAAAATTTTAGAAACCATAAGATTGAGGGGTTTGGTGAACTTAGTCTAGAGCCGTATTTGCACAACCTGTCTTAACTGCAGCACCATTTATTTACTGCCGGTTAGCTAGGGGAAATTGATGCGGGCTATTTTAGCTATGGCAGGCGATCGACCCCGATCGAATGTGAACCTAATGTTTGCTCGATTAATGGCTATTATTTTACCCATTGTCGTATTATTGTTACCATTTAGGTAAAAGTTGCAGTCTCTGGCTGCGAGAACTGCCTGATATTCGATCGCACGGGCGAGTTTAATCCGCATGGGTCAAGCGGTTTGGAGGCCGGCCAGGAAATTTGCGATCGGCACTCGCCATTTTCCGCAAGACGTGTTATACTCTAAAAAGTCGAGGGCACGTAGCTCAGTGGATAGAGCATCAGGTTCCGGTCCTGAGGGTCGGGGGTTCAAATCCCTCCGTGCTCACTTTCTATGTCTTTTGTGGAGTAAGGGTTTCAGGTTAATTGTATTACCGATAGTCCTATTTTCCGCTCAAATTTCGCTCCCATCTGTTCCAAGTATCTCCAAAACCACCTCCATATCTGCCAAGTTTGCGCCGGACTTTTTGCGTCGCGCTTTCAACTGGTTGAGCAGGTCGGCTGGCTCTGGAAATTCTGCGACGGTCGGAGCGGAGTTTTCCAATCGCTCCGTGCTCATTTAAATTTATAGAGTCAGGAACTCAGGGCTAAAGCCACTGAGCTTGTAAGAAATTACAAGCTATTCTGACCAGCTTAAGTCTTAACTGACTACGTTATTTGAGTCACGACACCGGCGAATGCGAAGCTAGTTTTCCGCTCTGTCCGAAGCAATTAAACAGTCTTAAAGTCACGCTCGAAAGTGTTGCAGGTCTAAAAAGCTCTTATAACCTTGGCGAAGCTAACATTACCCGAAAGGGACTCGGAGACAACCATATCTCCATAGAGGGGCAACCATACCCCTCTAACCCCGCAAGGGGATTCAAGGCGATTGAAATCGCCGTGTCGTTTTCCACGAGCGGGCTGAAGCCACGCTCGTTTCCCACTTACCGAGTATTTTTTATGACTGATTTTGAGAGACCGGGGACAAATTTTTGTCCTCGGTGTCAATGTGATTTAAGCGTCAGTGTCAAAAATCGAATCGCCGCTGTAGTCGCAGGTTGCGGACTGATTCCGCCCCTGTTCCTTAGCACGGTAGAGTGCACGATCGGCGATCGCAATCAAGTCAGCCGATGATAGTTCCGCAATCGGAATCAAGTTGGCGATACCCATACTAATAGTAACTACATCGCTCACATCAGAGGTTTTGTGAGGAATATGCAAAGCTTGAATAGCAGCGTGAATCCGTTGGGCCACCGAACTCGCTCCTTCAATATCAGTATTAGGCAAAATGATGGCAAATTCTTCTCCGCCGTAACGCGCCACTAAATCCGCCGGACGGTACACCACCTCTTGCACAGTCTGAGCAAGTTTGAACAGACAATCATCCCCCATTTGATGACCGTAGCAATCATTATAACGTTTGAAATAATCGACATCAAATAACAAAAGAGAAATAGGTTTTTGTTCCCGGTATAGGCGCTGCCATTCATGCTCTAAGCGGTCATTAAAACAGCGGCGATTAGCAATTTGAGTCAACCCATCAATATTGACCACTTGTTCTAAGAGGTGAGTAGCGCGGGCTAGTTCTTCGTTAGAGAGTGCCAGTTGTTGATTAATTTCTCTCATGCGCGCTTGAGCCTGCTGCCTTTCTACCAATTCCTTCTGCAACTTCTGAAAAATATCCGCTTGTTTAATGGCGATCGCTAACTGATTAGCAATCTGTTTAACAAGGTCAATTTCAAATTCTTCCCATTGCCGAGGAGCAGAACATTGATGAATACATAACAACCCCCACAAATCTTGTCCATTGAGCAACGGCGCAACTAAATTAGCCCGAACCGGAAATTGTTTCCAAAGAGCGCGGTAACAGTGTTGAAGGTCAATATTATTGATATTTTCAACTACCTGCATTCTCCATTCTTGATATGAATCAGGATATGGTTCACCACCACACGGGTCGTTAAATTGATTTTTGCTTACCAATTTACATCCTTCGCCTACGGATTCTGAAACAAACTCACCATATCCAAAATTACTGTCAGGATAGAACTTAAATATGCCGACGCGCTCGGCATCAAGAAACACGCGAATCTCCTGGGAAGCAATCTCAAAAATTGTAGACAAATCAAGAGATTGACGGATGTGTTGAGTAATTTCTTGAAGTAATATCGCCTTGTCGTACTGTTTCCGCAGGGCGATTTCCGCTTGCTTTTGGGCGAGAATAGCTGCCTCGGCTGCTTTTTTTGCTTTAATAATTTCACCTTCGTACAGGATACGCTGGCGGATACAGATCAAGATGCAATCGTTGATGAAGCTTCCTCCCTTCTCTCGACGCACAGCGTTGATCAGCATGGGTATCTCACTACCCTCCTTCGACCTTAATGAGAAGTAAATTTCCTCTACTTTACCGTGGAGCTTCAACAGGGGGAAGAAATGGGTTTGATAGAAAATCCGGCTGGCGATCGGCAGAATGGATTCCATCTTCTGTCCCCGCAGTTCATCGGGTTCGTGTCCGAGTAATTGCACTAATGTGGCGTTGACCATTAGGATGGTACCATCGTCAGCAAACGAGAGGAATCCACAGGGTGACGTGTTTAGTAGCTCGTCTATCTGATAGGTCATGTTTGCCATACAACTCAGGTAGTATGAGGTACACTCAAATACTCCTTAATCATGTCGATCGTCTCTTGTGGATGACTCATGTGCGGGCAATGTCCCGTAGCTTTCATCAGCCGTAGCGTACTTTTAGGCAGGTGGCGGTGGAGATAATGCCCTACCTCGGTGGGAGCTACCATGTCCTCACTACATTGCAATATCAGTGAAGGTACTGAGGCCTTCGGTAAATCACTGCGATTGTCAGAGTAAAAAGTTACCTCGGCAAAGCGACTTGCAACTACCGGATCGGTGGAACAAAAACTTGCCTCAAGTTCCTCACTTAACTCTGGACGCTCCTCATTCTGCATCACCATTGGCGCCATAAAGCTTGCCCAACCAATGTAATTTTTCTCCATGATATCGAGGAGATCCTCAATATCTTTGCGCTCAAACCCTCCGTAATAATTCGGTAAATCATTCATGTAGCAGGGTGAAGGCCCTACGAAAATCAGGCGATTAAAGTAATTAGGAGCTTGAATTGAGGACAGAAGGCCGATCATACTGCTGACAGAATGACCGACAAAAATCACATCCGTCAACGCCAATTCTTCACAGATATCGAGGACATCCTGAACATAGCCATTGATGTGGCTGTACCGTTCAGGACTGTAGGCACTAATATCCGACTGTCCCGAACCTACATAATCAAATAGGAGGATTTTGTAGTCCTTCTCGAAGGCCGGTGTTACGAAACGCCACATATTTTGATCGCACCCAAATCCATGAGCAAACATTATGGTCTGGGTGCCTTGTCCAAACAATTTTATATTATTCCGTAAAAAAAATTTGTCAGTCATTTGAGCAACACGAGCATTAAATTGATTATAAGACTTTTGCGCGCTTTTATGAGGGAGGATTGCTTATCCCACATAGTGGTAGACAACAATTCAGGATGTCGGATTAATTGAGTGGCAACCTCAGCACTGACAGGCTGGCTAAACATATAACGGGAGCATCTCAATGAAAGCAGCCCTCCGCTAGAAATTGGAGTTAGGAGTCAGGAGTCAGGAGCCAGGAGAAAAGAGTCAGAAGGAAGAAGGAAGGAGCCAGAAGAAGTGTTTTTACAAATATGAGATGCTCCCCATATAACGCTGCCCGATTTCACAGCCGAGGCTTGTAACTATTGCCATTGCGCTGGGGTTTCAATTCCTTCGGCAATTGCGATCGGATTTAAGCGATGTACCATTGCAACTAGGGCTTTGGCAATTGAGCGAGCGATCGGATCGCTGGCTAAATCACACCCAAATAAGCGAGTAAATTTGAGCGACTTCACGGGAACATTTTTCAGATTGTTAAAAGCAGCATAGGGAGTCTCAAAATCATCGACAAAAATCCCCATACCATGCTCCGATAATTGGCTCAAAAGATTTTAGGTAATGTCAACATTAAGCATCATTACCGTTCCCGTAATCTATAGCTAGAGATATTTCGGTTTCTTTTCGGTGCGCTCAACAGTGCGATCGCTCTTAGCGATTAAAGTCGGTTGGGTGAGTTGACGTGCCGACAGATTCACCGCCATATTAGGAAGAATTAGTCCTGCTGCTAGCCACTGCTGATATTGCCAGCAAGCTTGCTCTAAAACCCATTTGCTCTTCGGGCAAAATCAATCCAGTTTTTTCGGCGATGGGAATACATCGATGGCGATGAATCCAACCTAGTTCAGGAGAATACCCTCCTACTATAAGTTTAACACGAGCAAGGCTACCTCTTTGCCAATATAGCTGAGGTTGATAGTACAGCAAGTATTGGCTTTCCAAGCACAATTCCAGAGATTTGCGATCGCCAAGGTAATGATTTTTGATAATAAAATTAGTCTTAATATCTTTGTAAAGGCAATCCCCCGTGGTTCCGCTAATCTAGGGGTAGTAGGGATAGGCACGACGCGGCACTAAGCTGCTAGGCCAGAAAGATTTTCTGGTATGTTCTAGAATCGGATTGGGACAGAATTTGATGATTTTTGAGATGTCATTGAAATATACAATTTAGAGGCACAACAGCTTACCCCTAGATTTTTACCACAACCTATTTAGTGGGATTGCTACAGCAAAATGCGCTGATGAAGAAGGCAATAAAAGCTCAGATTTTAGCACTTAAGAACCTCCCAAACATTGTTGCGGTTGCTATAAATGTTCACCAACTCCTCAAATTAAAAAAGTTGGGTTTCCTCGCTCAACCCAACCTACTTTTAACGACCAATCACTACTAACTCTCAAATATCCTCATCGTCTTGACCTTGCACACCCTGGAGAATCCGCGATAGCTCACTCTTCTCATTAATCGTAATCCGACTCGGAGAACCGCTGATAATCCGTTCGTAACCACTGAACGAATCTTTAATTTGCGGCCCTCTTTCAGTAATTGTGTATTCTCGAATTCCTTTGTCGTGCCACGAACCGCGCATCTTAAACACATTAATTGCCCGCGACATTTCTCCTCGAATCTCTACATACTGTAACATGATAATCGTGTCAGTAATCGTAGAAATATGGGAGTCCGTAATCGAATGAGAACCCATAAACTGGTCGCTTGTATTCGTGAAAAAGCCGGTTATTTCTTCCTGCTTCGCAAAACCTGTCACTCCGATCACAAATTGCCTGAAAGCATTATTGCTGACACCTCTAGCTAACGCCGACAGCGAGTCTATAGCAATTCGAGAAGGTTTGAACTCAGCAATTTCTGATTTAATACTCTGCAAGTGGTCTTCCAGACCCGCCGATTCCGGGTAAGTGCACAGCAGCTTCAACAGTCCTTTCTCTTCCATTTCCTCAAAATCAATTCCCCAAGAATAAGCATTGCGGAACAACTGGGCCCGCGACTCTTCATAGGCAAACAACAGCGCCCGATTGCCGTTCATACAAGCATTCTGCAAGAACTTGCTAACCAACAGCGTTTTGCCTGTTCCCGTTGCACCCGTAGCCAAAATAATCGAGTCTTTGAAGAAACCGCCACCGCACATCTCGTCGAGAGTTTTATCGCCCGAAGAAACCCGCACGTTTGAAGACTTTTGAGTTAATCGCATCGCCCCCAATGGGAAAATATTAATTCCGTCATTAGTCATAGTAAAAGGATATTCGCCCTTCATGTGAGTTGTACCGCGCAACTTCAAAATTTCGATGGTGCGGCGGCGGCGTTCTCCTTCCAATACGTTGCGAACAATCACCACATTATCCGACACAAACTCTTCCACCCCAAACCGAGCCACCGGGCCGTATTCTTCCACCCGTTCCGTAGTCATAACTGTAGTTGCTCCTACTTGTTTGAGGCGCGCAACTAAGCGAAAAATTTCTCGGCGCACCACCGATGCAGCGTCGTACTGCTGAAATACGGCTGTCACCGAATCTATAGAAACCCGCTTGGCTTTGTATTTGCGAATGGCGTACTGAATTCGCTCAATTAAGGCTGATAAATCAAAATTTCCTACGATATCTTGACCTTCCGGATCGGGGGAAGCGTCCAAAATAAATAGCTTGCCTTCCTCGATTAACTGTGCCAGATCCCAACCGAAACTGCAAGCATTTTTAATAATATCTGTCGGAGATTCTTCAAAAGTTACGAACACTCCCGCTTCGTCAAAATGGGTAATTCCGTTATAGAGAAATTGTACGGCAAATAAAGTTTTTCCCGTTCCTGACGTGCCGCTGACTAGGGTGGTTCTGCCGAGTGGCATTCCGCCGTGACTGATGTCATCGAAACCCTCAATCATCGTGCGAATTTTTTCAACTCCTGGCGTTACCAATCCTTTTCGTTGAACCGTTTGACTAATTTCATTCATGTCGATTTTTGTCAACTCTCAGTATTCTTTAGTTGTCACTCATTAACCGCCGATCATGAGTCTTTGTACCCAGCTTTTAGTTTTGGCTCTTGCTCAATAACTAATGACTGCTGACTGCTGACTAATGACCCCGCCCAAAAACCGATACCGTACCAGGTACTCCTGTCGTGGAAAGATAAAAATTTTAGACTTTTGTTCAACATCCCAGATTCATCTGTTGAGTAAATCTAAAATCTAAAATCGTTCGACGATCGCGGGACTCGACGCTTCGACGCTCGCCCTCGCCGAACGTTTCACGCCAAACAGAAGTCTCAAATCTAAAATCGACTGACTCTTACCTGATTATCTTATGAATTCATGTCTTCTTCGCGAAGTTCTTCATAGAGCAAATCTAATCCTATCAGAACTTTCTCGCGATCGGACAAATCGCCAATAATTTTTCGCACCGGCGGCGGCAGGATTTTTGCCAGCGTCGGGGTTGCCAATATTTTGTCCTCTTCTGCTAGCTGAGGATTTTTGAGAACATCTATGACTTTCAGCGCGTAGACTCCTTGAAATTCTTGTTCTAGGATGTCCTTTAGGGTTTTCAAAGCTCGCACTGAGTTGGGAGTATTCCCCGCAACGTACAGTTTCAGAACGTAGGTTTTCTTCAGAGGACTCATGAACTTTTTAAAATGTTGAGTATTAGTTGTCAGATGTTAGTTGTAGTTGTTATTTGTCTTAAATCCGCTGTTCTTTGTTATTTTATAATAATTGCAGCCTCGCGCTCGCGCGGCCGTTGGTCGGCTCCTTTCTTTTTTGTTAGATTCTACCTCCTACCTTTTCTTTCTTAAATTAGGCCGAATCCCTGCTACATTCTACCTTGAGATGTTTCTTTCGGAATCGATCGCCGATACATCTCGCACATATGAGCGATCGCGTCAATCAGGGTCAAACGGTAATCAAGCAATATTTCCTCGCTGCGTCCTTCTAATTTTAGCTGTTTAGCAAACTCGTCCATCAATTCCATGTGAATTTCTACAATTTGAGTCACGGGAACGTCAGCAAAAAAAGCCAAATTCACAAATTCATCTATTTGATTGTTGACCGCAGCATCTTGAGAAAAATAATTCAAAACGATGCCGCGATAACTTGACTTGAGTTGCTCCAAAAACTTTTGTTTCTCTGGGCCCGACAGATTTCTCAAAAAAATCTGGGAATTTCTTTTATAATACACACCTAAGTATCCTAATCGCTCCCGTAATTTTTCCGCCAGCCGCCGCTGCTGTCGGCTGAGCAAACTTTGAGCAGTCAATTGGGCTGTCGCATCGATTGTTACGGATTGGTAATTGACAGGAACCGGAGTTGAAAGCTTCAGAAATTGTGCGATCGCCCGATCGATACCTGCAGCTATTTCGCTCGCTCGAGCGATTGCCAGTTGCACCTCAGCAGGGTGATAAAAAAAAGCACAGCTTTCGTCTAGACTCTTGTTGGCGGTACTGGCTGCGGCCTCAAAACCATCTGAATATGGTGCTTCGGGCCTGCCATCTACCGGCGCGTGAGGCGAAAAAATTACAGCAGGCAAAAAGAGCGATCGTTCTTGCAGCTTGCCCAGAAGCGATCGCAGATCCCCATCCACCTCCAAAACCAAACAATCAAGGTGATAATTGTGCTTAAGGAACCCCAAAAGCTCTACTGCCGACTTAATGTGCGTTAAAGCATAGCGATCGCCTCTCAAAAGCTCGATCGCAGAGGCTGCGATTTCCTCAGAGCGGACAAAAATACCGATAGACAGTTGAGGAAGCAAAGCTGTAGGTGTACCACCTAAGTTGCCTGAAAGTGCTGGATCGCTCAGAGTTGATATCTCCTTTACAAAAAACTTAACATTTTAACAATCATCTCAACATTTATTTTAACCAATCTTAACCGCAAAATAAGTGATGCGCTTCTACAAGAGGAAGAATCAAAGTCTACTCCGTGGTTTTTGTGTCAAGCACCCTGAGCGTGATTTCTGCAATTAAGCTTAAGCCTTAAAATAATTGCTAGTCGCCTCAAATCAGGTGTAGGCATCGGACTCCCCGGTCTCGGTGCGGATACCGAGCCTGATAGCGAACTGATATAAAACAAATAAGATACAGAAATTCGCAGCTACATTGAGCATCAAAAATATTACTGCTCTCGCGAGCAGACTCTCAGGTTTGTTATGCCAGTCACCACCCCCAGTCTCAAAAATTTTATAGATCCAGTGCCGCTGTGCCTCCAAACGGGTGCGCTAGAATCGCTGCAGTCAATTTTCAGATCCTGCAACTGCGATCGAGTCGCAGTAGTCAACGAACAGTTACAGCCGCTGGGATTAGTGTACCTCCGCAGCCTTTGGGCTTGGGGAGCCGATCGCACAAACGACGGGCAGCAACCTTTGTCAGAAAGCCCGATCGCGATCGAACCAGTCAGGGCATTACCCGCCGCTATGAGCGTCAGCGAATTCTGGCAGTACCTGCAAACAGAGGAACAGAACACCCCAGCCCGGCCAAACCGTCAAACCGCAGGCATTTCATCAAACAACCCGATCGCCCTCACAGATGCCAGCGGTCAATTTTTAGGAATGCTAGACAGCCTGAGCCTGCTGCAATTCGCCGCACTTAACAGCAGCTCTCTCAGCAGCCTCCCAGAGCAGGCAACAGCCGTCAAAGAAATCGAATTAAAACCTGTTGCCGAAGCCATCGCCACGGCCCTAGGCGCTCAAGTGCGCTTTCTAGAAGCAGGATTGAAACCTTCGGAAAACCTGAACTCCCTAGTGGAACTGTTGGAAAAACTGCCCCTGCCCCTGAGATTGCAAACCCCTACCGCACAAATAGTCAGCCAAAACGCAGCGTGGCGGATTTTGCTGGGAGCAGGCCCAGAACCAGTTCCAGAACCAGCAGCAAATTTGGGTAAACACTCGCCCCGCAAACCAAGCCATTTAACAAGCGAATACAATAGCGTGCAGTTAGAGGCCATCACCAAAGAGTCCAGGAGCCTAGTAGGAGCAAGTAGATCGGACGATTCCCTGCGGGATAGCTTCGCCGCGCGTGATTCAACCGCAGCCGCCAGTTGCCCGCTGCCCCTGTACGCTGCCGCCTCCCCCTCAACCTTAACCGCTCCAGCTTGGTGCCCCACCGCCGGCAAACCAGACACCTACATTTGCGAGTGCCCCCTACAAAAAGGTCAAGAACGGATCTGGCAATTTGTCAAACAGCCGCTCTCAGACAAGCTAATTTTAGTAATGGGACAAGATGTCACCGAAGAACATTTAGTCGCCAAAGAACTAGCAGCGAAAAACGCAGATTTAATCCACCTCAACCGACTAAAAGACGAATTTTTATCCTGCATCAGCCACGAACTAAAAACCCCGCTCACCGCCGTCCTCGGTTTGTCCAGCCTCCTCAAAGATAAATTGATCGGAGAACTCAACGATCGCCAAACACGCTACGCCAAACTAATCCATAAAAGCGGGCGGCATTTGATGACAATAGTTAACGACATTTTAGACTTGACCCGGATGGAAACCGGGCAGCTAGAACTAATTCCCGAACCGGTCGAAATAGCATCAACCTGCCAAAGAGCCTTTGAACAAGCAAAACAACTGCAACAGCAAGAAGAAAAAAACCCTCCCGTTCCGAGCACAACGGACGGTACAGCAAACGCAGAACCATCCGCCCAAATAGAATTTACACTCGAAATAGAACCGGGACTGAGCCACTTAATTGCCGACGAACTGCGGCTGCGGCAAATGCTGGTTAACCTCCTTTCCAATGCCCTAAAATTCACCGAGCTTGGTGGCAAAATCGGATTGAAAGTAAATGTTTGGGAAGGCTGGATCGCATTCACAGTTTGGGACACTGGCATCGGCATCCCCACCGACAAACAGCACCTGATATTTCAGAAATTCCAACAGCTAGAAAGCCCCCTCACCAGGCGCTTTCAAGGAACCGGACTGGGACTGGTACTAACTCAACGCCTAGCTCGGCTCCACGGCGGAGACGTTTCGTTTATTTCCTCCGAAAACCAAGGCTCTCAATTTACCCTGCTGCTGCCACCAAATCCTCCGGGAAATAGGAGTGAAGAAGTCCCGGCACCGGGAGCCGCTGAGGAAGAATTATTAAAACCCCAATATCAGATTCCGATCGCCAATTCTCGCTCTCGTTTAGTATTAATAGTCGAAGCAGTTCCCAAATATATCGAAGATTTAACCAACGTCATCTCAGGTTTGGGCTACCAAGTAATAGTCGCCCGTTCCGGCACCGAAGCGCTGGAAAAAGCTCGCAGGTTCAGTCCCGAAGCGATTTTCCTCAACCCGCTGCTGCCACTGCTGTCGGGTTGGGACGTGCTGACGCTGCTCAAGAGTGACCCGGATACCCGATCGATTCCGGCGATCGTCACGGCCACCAGAGGCGAAAAAGAACGGGCCAGTGTCAACAGGGCCGAAGGCTTTTTGAGCTTGCCGGTGGAAGAACCCGCTTTGCGGCGGCTGCTGGGAGACTTGATCGGCAAAAGTAATGCTAGTAGCCCGAAAGTAAAAAGTCCTTTAACCGTGTTGTGGCTCAGCCCGCAAAACAGTTCGTCTCAAGGTTCCGCTTTACTGCTCAACCCCAACTACTGCCGGGTTTTAGAAGCAGACGACCTCGGCCAAGCAGAACTCGTGGCAAGAATTTGGCGGCCCGACGCGATCGTCTTGGATGGTACAAGTCAACTGCAAAACCCCTTAGCTTTTATCGAACAGTTAAGTCGGTCTCGAAATTTGGGTTCTCTCCCCTTGGTGACTTTAGACTCCCGAACTACGCAACTGGCAAATCAAGTCAAAGGATTGTCGGTATTTCCCTGTTTAGCCACTAGCAGTCCCGACGACGGTGAAAATTCACCAACCGGGTTAATACCAAGTGCTTTGTGGCAAGTAATTCAAGTTGCTGCGGGCATGAGTTGGAAGCCCAGCATTTTATTTGCCGACATTTCGACTTTACCCGATTTGCACTCCTCTTCTGGGGGGAACCCAACGGAAGAATTGGAACATGGCGATCGATCGACAAATGCCGAGATTCCCCTCCCCAATTCCCAGTTTTCTACTCCCAACTTTCAAGCTTTGATCCAGTACATCCACACCGCAGGATTTCGAGGGTCGATCGCTCCCTGCTGGACAGAAGTTTTGCAGCAGTTGCAATATCAAAGCGTTGACTTAGTTTTGCTGTGTTTGCGAGATGCCCCCTCAGAATCAACCGCTATGCTGCAGGCGCTATCCAACCTGCGCCAAATGGCAGTAAAACTGCCAATTTTAGTCTGGGATTATCGGTCTGCCGTAAATTCGGAATCCGAGTCGATCGACTTTCTACTGCAAGAAGTATCTGCCAAAATTTTGCCTTCTTCCTTATCGGCAGCACAATTGTTAGACAAAATTCAACAGGCTTTATTAACTCACTCAAGCTCGTAAAAATGAAGGATTTACCAGGTTTGTAGTGCGGAATTAACTCGTTTATAAATCCGTAAAAATAAACTATTATTTATGAGCTAAAACAGAATTTTGTAGAGCTTTAACTGACAACCGCGAAGCCTTATTTATTAACTGATTCAACTTTATAATAGCTCATAACTTAGCTTGTTTGTAGTGACCTTCTCAGTCGTCTCTAAAATAGTGAAGAAAAACGGCTATCCTGAGTGCAAACATAATTTGAGAAGTATTTAAATGAAAACCCAGAAGTGTTGCGAGTCAAGAAGCAATATCAGGGTAAGCTCATCTAATTTAGTATAAATTGTACTTGACAAAAAGACAAATATAAAAAATGTGGTATTTACGTATT
>NZ_JAUBTT010000246.1:0-1724 GCF_036705125.1 Microcoleus sp. B7-D4 | reverse complement strand
TCAATCTTCAGCATTGCTGCACGGTCTTTGGCATCTAGTTGCTCCATCTCAGACCCAAATTCCGCATTGAGCTTGCGGATTTTAGCGATGGCATTCGCAACTTTGGAGCCGAATTGTTTCCTGATTTCAGTCCATGTGACCTGACCGTCGGCAATTTTTCCCATCGCCTCCAAATAGGTTTTAGCGTTATCCAAAAATGGCTCTAAGACTAGGGCAAGCTGCTCGGCATTAGCAGCTTTGTCCGCCATCGCCTCAAGCTTGTTAACATCGCTCAAATAAGAGAGGATGTCGGCTTCTACATCGCCCCAGTCTCCCGCTTTTTCGTCAACATAGGGGCTGTGTCCGGCTGCGGGATTGCGTATTGCTATGCTACTGCTGTCGTTGCGTCCAAAATCCATAGTACAATCTCCTTAGATAGAACTCTCCCAGCGCAAGCTAGGAGAGGTTTACAAAGCCAGCCGCCTACTTTTCGACGGGTGACGGCTGGCTGAAATTGTTGCTGTTGTTGTTGTTAATCGTGACGTTGCCGTGAATGATTGTCGGCTCCGGGACTCGTTTTGCTCCAGACTGATAGCCTGTGTCGTAGCCGACCGCAAAGACAAGAGCGTTGGTCAATAACGCACCGCCAATCATCAGCCGTGTCACGTTTTTGTCGAAGTCTTTGTCATCATCAAGCATCGCCTAAACCTCCTCAGATTTCACGTCAATTGCATCGCCATTTTTAGATAAGTCCTGGCGTGTTGGTGTTGGCTTATGGTTGATAACTGTGCCAGCGATAAAATCACCCTCGATTTTCTCGACATAGTTACCACCGTTCGTGTTAATAACCCGTTTGCCGGGTTTACCGTCTTCAAACACCACACCGTTAATAATCCGTACCATTTTTAATCCCTCAAACTACTAATTTGACCAACTACTGCAATCGCTACAGCATCCGCTACACCTTCATCTCGCAACTGTAATGCAGCAGCCTGTATAGCTTCCTGTGGGCGGTTTCCCACAACATTAAAGGTTCTCGTTGTGTTGCATTCCCGGCTGACTTTCACTTTAAAAAAAGCCATTATTCTACTCCCCCTAACTGCATAGCCCGCAATTGCGCTAATACTTCGTTTTGTGCCTTCTGTTCAGCTTGAAATATTGCCAAGCCTTGTGCTGCGCCCCGGTTTTGTGCTGCGTTGATTCTGGCTTGGCTTAAGTCAGAATCACGTTTTTGTGCCGCTTCATTCTCTGAGGCAATTTGAGCCAGAACTTGCATAACCGACTGATTCAAGGATGCCGAGGTAGTTGCAGCATTTTGACCAAGTTGAGTGATGCGTTGATCCAATGCTGGGGTGTATTCGTTGATTGTCAATGCTCCGGCTGGGGTCGCAGAAGGTGCGGTCGATGTGGCTTCTACCAGCTTTCGCAGTTCGCTAAGTTTTCCTGCATTCAGTAGTTTGCAAGCTTTCAGGGCAAGCTCAGAGTATTGAGTGGCCCGCGCACCCCCACGCCGTAAGGCTTTAAGCTCAATGCCGTAGATATCTTGTAGCTTGGCAATCGCCTTCTGCAACCCAGACTTATTCAAATTAAGGATGCGCTGCACTTGCGCCGCTGAGTACCAACGTTCAATCGATTCTCTGAGAGAGGAATCGATTTCTGTAACCTCTACGTCAATCACAGCCTGGTTTTTAAGTTCCATAGTTTCGCCTGCTTTGGGAGAATCAATTCAGAATCGATTTGGAATC
>NZ_JAUBTT010000159.1:0-10639 GCF_036705125.1 Microcoleus sp. B7-D4 | reverse complement strand
TGCAAATAGGTTCTATAAACCCGCCCGACCCCACGAAAAATCCTCTTATTGATATTGCTGCAAGATGTCAGTTAAAATCGACTATCTGGCAAAAAAACAAAGGTTTGGTACTTTGCTCTCAATCCTGCCCCTCTGCTAATCTTCTATTACTTCCGGGCTTAGCACAAACTTGCGATAATAATCTCCATGCCTAATTATACAACCAACTACCACGTCCATGAACACCAACATCAGCCCCATCCTCAAAGTATTCACCCTATCCGCCGCCCTTTCCCTGGCCATCAAATATGCAGGGCCTAGCTTATCCATCCCCTCTACCGACCTCAACGCCCTAATCGCCGTCTTTACCCCCAGTATCATCTTAGCTGCTATCCTCGGCTGGCGATCGCGCCAACACACTTAAATCCAGTTAAGCATAAAAAAATAGGTGCGATCGCCCTAACCAGAAATTCCCCTCCTAAACTCCCTCATCGCTTCCACACTCGAAGCCATCAGCAAGCAGCGACACAGTAAATTAATATCTAAATCTGGCAAAACAACACTTGAAGAAATTTTTTCATAACCCTCAGAACCCAAGCGATACATAGCCAATACACCATCCTCCCAAAACCAGACTTCAGCAACTCCCAATACTCGATAGCGCTGCAATTTTTTGACAGTACCGCTAGTGAAGATAACCTCTACAGATAAGTCGGGAGGAGTTCCAGTTGACCTACCAATAAGATATGATTCGTCAGCTTGTGCTGAAGCTTCGCCTTCTATTTCTAGAGTCCGGCTTCCTGTAGGTTTAAATTCAATATTTTTGATGTCAAAGTAAAGAGCCAAAAGAATAGTGAGGGTGCGACTAATCGCTTCGTGGTCTTCCGAAACTGCCAAGATTTCTACCTCTCCTCTGTAATAAAACAACCTGATGCCAGGGGACTCAGAAAACCCCTGTTCAATTAGCTTGAACTGTTGCCAGCTAATCCCGGAGTGAATGAACCGTTGGTCTAGTGGCTGTAAAAGTGTCTGTGTCATCATGCGAACCTCAATCAAGTTCTGGGTTTAAAACAACATTCATCGCCTCTTTCCTGTTAAAAACTCTAAGGCGCGATCGCAGCCGCAACACAATACTTGCGATAATAATCTCAATGCCTAATTATACAACCAACTACCACGTCCATGAACACCAACATCAGCCCCATCATCAAAGTATTCACCCTATCCGCCGCCCTTTCCCTGGCCATCAAGTACGCAGGGCCTAGCTTATCCATCCCTTCTACCGACCTCAACGCCCTAATCGCCGTCTTTACGCCCAGTATCATCCTAGCTGCTATCCTCGGCTGGCGATCGCGCCAACAGCAGCAGTAGAGACGCCATCAAAAAGTGCGCTCTACACTAGGTCTAAAGACTGTGTTTTTACCAAAATCTTAATTCCCCGTACAGCTATCAAACACAACCCAACTCAAGGCACTCACCATGATTCAAACCATAACAGAATTAGTAACCTTCGATGAATTCATTGACTGGTATCCTGAAAATTCAGAACACCACTACGAACTACACAATGGAGAAATTGTTGAAATGCCAAAAGCAACAGGTAAACATTCTAAAGTGGCAGGTTTTACCGCACTGAAAGTCGGAATTGAAATTGAGCGTCTCAATTTGCCCTACTTCATCCCCAAAGAATGCGTCATCAAACCGATGCGCGAGGAATCGGGATATGAACCAGATATTATTGTACTTAACGAACAAACCATTGCAAACGAGCCGCGATGGGAAAAATCATCAATTATCACAATGGGTTCATCAGTCCCCCTAATCGTCGAGGTAACTAGCACTAATTGGGGTGATGATTATGCCCTAAAGCTTGAGGCATATGAGTCAATGGGTATTCAGGAATATTGGATTATAGACTATCTAGGATTGGGCGGCAGACGGTTTATTGGCAACCCCAAACAACCCACTTTTTCGGTTTACCAACTAATTGACGGGGAATACCAAGTCAAACTGTTCAGAGGATGCGAGGGTATTGAGTCCCCAACTTTCCCAGAATTGAAGCTGACAGCGCAGCAGGTGTTCGCCAAAGGGAATTGAGGAGGCTGCTTATGCTAATGTCCGAGTAGGGGTATCTGATTAAAGATGCGATCGCGCGCATCTGCTGTATCTTGATATAAAGGCGATTCATCGCTTCAGGGGTGCAGAGCAATTAGCAACCAGTAATGCCCCATACCCTATTCCTCAATCTAAAATCTAAAATCTAATATCTAAAATCTAATGAAGCTAGGACAGTGGATGGGCTTATTAGCCCTCATCACATCTTGTTACATCCTGTGGCAAATCAGGCAGGCCCTACTGCTGCTGTTTGCCGCCGTCGTCTTAGCCACCGCCTTAAACAGGCTAGCACGGTATTTACAAAAATTCGGACTCAAAAGATCGATCGCCGTACTCTTATCAGTTAGCTTCCTAATCCTCGTATTCGTAGGCTTATTCCTGATAATTGTACCGCCCTTTACCCAACAGTTTCAACAACTTACCCAAAGAGCACCTCAAGGAATAGAAAGATTAAATCAGTGGATAGATCAATTTGAGGCTCGCTTTTCAGGACAAATAGGTCAGCGACTGCCGAATCTTGATATTAACGATATTATCCAACAACTGCAACCCCTATTTAACCAACTCGTCGGCGGTGCAGGAGCCTTTGTCGGTAACACATTAGGCGTTATTCTCAGCTTTTTGCTCGTCATAGTTTTGACATTGATGACATTAGCAGAACCTCTCTCTTACCGCAAAGCATTCATCCAACTATTTCCCTCTTTCTATCGGCGACGAGTCGATGGCATCTTAGATGAATGCGAAATAGCTCTCGGTCGATGGGTAATCGGTGCTTTAATTAGCATGAGTGTTATCACTTTTCTGAGTTTAATTGGTTTGTCAATATTGCAGGTTCCCCTAGCTCTAGCTCACGCTGTATTAGCCGGCTTGCTGAACCTAATACCCAATATCGGGCCTGGTTTGAGCGTCATTGCCCCAATGACGATCGCACTTTTAGACTCTCCCTTAAAATCCGGTTTTGTGCTGATTCTTTACTTTCTAATTCAACAATTTGAAAGCAACCTCCTCACCCCCTACGTCATGGCACAGCAAGTATCACTGCTGCCAGCAGTAACATTAATAGCTCAAGTATTCTTCGCCACATTCTTTGGATTTTTAGGCTTATTGCTAGCTCTCCCCCTCACCGTTGTAGCTCAAGTTTGGATTAGGGAAGCCCTAATTAAAGATATTCTAAACCAGTGGAGTGCCAGCCCTAAAACCTTAGCAGCAATCGATTCTGCTATCCATGAAGAATATGAATCTATAGAAGTCGCCGAAAGCCGATCCGAAAAGTCGCCAGAACACAAACCCGACATCCCAGATCGTGTAGAAAAGGACGCTCCTGAAAATCAATAGTTAAGGTTTGTAAGGACTTCAGTTCTTATTCATTCCCAGTTATAGGCCAGAAGTATTCACTACAAGTTTAGGAAAATTATGGTATGAATGCCCTTAAATAACTATCTTCAAGCCTCGCATTTTATACCGCATCTCTGCCGGCGCTAAAAATCTGTTTAACCGTCAAATTAAACTGCCCCAATGTGGGTGACACAACCCTATCACTCCCCCGAAACAGACCAAGAATTTCTTGAGGGTACAAGCCCCCGGATTTATCCGTGGAATCAATCCAAAATCTAAAATCGAAAATCCTCAAACCCCCGCATTTATCCGTGGGGTCGCCTCTAAAATCTAAAATCTAAAATCTAAAATCGATTGACTGACTTGATACTCACCGTCAACCAACTGGTAAACTGAAAAAGTAGGTTGTTTAGGATTGCCAATATAGCGTCGCCCGCCAAGTCCCAAATAGTCCGCAATCCAGTATTCAGAAATGCCCAAAGCTTCGTAATTCACCAATTTGTAGCCATAATCATCCCGCCAATTGGTACTGACAACTTCGACAATTAGCCGGACAGAACTACCCATTGTAATGATAGATTCCTTTTTCCATCTCGGTTCGCTGTCCGTCCCTTGCCTGTCTAAAACGATCGCATCCGGTTCGTAACCAGATAGCTCATTATCAGCCTGGACAACGCATTCTTTGGGAACGAAGTAGGGCAACCCTAGCCTCTCGATTTCAATCCCTAGCTTCAGGCACAGGAAGCCGGCTACTTCTGAAGGTTCTCCGGTTGCTTTAGGCATCTCAACAATAGTTCCATTGTGCAGTTCGTAACGGTTTACCTAATTTTCAGGATACCAGTCAATAAATTCATCGAAGGTGACAGGTTTTAATATCGCTTGAGTCATGGCGATCGCCCTTTATTTGATTTATGATATTGTTATTGTATCCGTTAGAATTTACATCTTGCCTCATTATCAAGAACAGGCAAGATGCCTGTTCCACAAAGAGTGAATTTTCTTGTGGAACAGGCATCTTGCCTGTTCATAAAAGGCTTATTGAGAATGGTGCAACATCTCAGTTATAATATATTGCTTTTATCTCAAACAACCAGCTCGATCGACAATCCATCAATCTAAAATCCATCCAAAATCAAAACCACTCCAAAATCAATCAATTCAAAATCTAAAATCCAAAATCTAAAATCTAAAATATATGAGATCGATCGACGAAATCAACGATAAAATCAGCCAGGGCAAAGCCACAGTCTGGACGATCGAAGAACTCAAAACTAGAGTTCAAGAAACCAGCATTACCCAAGCAGCCAAAGAAGTCGATGTGATTACCACCGGCACCTTCGAGCCGATGGAATCCTCCGGTGCAATCATCAACCTCGGCCATACCGACCCCCCGATAAAAATCCGCCAGTGCTGGCTAGACGGCGTTTTAGCCTACTCCGGCTTCGGGGCAGTAGACCTGTACCTGGGAGCCACCCAAGTAGCCGAAGACGGCGAAGAATCCCGCGAACGGGGCGGCGGACACGTAATCGAAGACTTAATAGCCGGCAAACCCGTGCAGTTGCGAGCCTTGGGACAAGTAACAGACTGCTACCCCCGCGCCTCCTTTGAAACCACGATTACCCGCGATACAATCAACCAGTTTTATTTATTCAATCCCCGCAACGCATATCAAAACTTTATTGTTGGCGTCAATGGAGGCGATCGCCCGCTGTTCACCTACCTCGGCCCCCTGCAACCAAACCTCGGCAACGCCGTCTACTCGAACCTTGGAGCCATGTCTCCCCTGCTCAACGACCCCGACCTCGAAATCATCGGCATCGGCACCCGCATCTTCCTAGGAGGCGCTCAGGGTTACATCACATGGGAAGGAACCCAGCACTTCCCGCTGCAAAAACGCCAGCCCAACCGCACCCCCATCGGCCCCGCTGCCACCCTCGCACTCATCGGCGACGCCAAACAGATGAACTCGAAATGGGTACGCGGCTGCTACTTCAAAAACTACGGCCCATCCCTGATGCTGGGAGTCGGCATCCCCTTTCCCGTCTTAAACGAAACAGTCGTCGCCCACTGTGCAGTATCAGACAAAAAAATAGTAGCGCCGGTGGTAGATTTCTCTATCCCCCGGCGCGTTCGTCCAACCTTCGGTTTAGTTAGTTACGCTCAATTAAAGACTGGCCGCATTCTCATTGAGGGCAAACCAGTACGGGCGGCCCCCCTTGCGAGTATGTTTCTGTCCCGGCAAGTAGCATTGGAATTGAAGCAGCAAATTGAAGCGGGTCAATTTACCCTCACGGCCCCAGTTGCTCCCCTACCCACCGACCGAGTATTTCTCCCCCAAGATTTGTGGGGCGCACAAGTGAGGCTCGAATAGACAGTTCCTAGACTAAAGTCACGGATTATAAATTGAATGAACCACGAGAGGATATTCAAAGATGATCGACGAAAACCAGTCTAAGTTCACTGATGAGGAAGTTGCGGCTGCTGAGAAACAGATTTTTGAACACACAAAGAGAATTGAGTTCTATCTGACGGAATATTCCATTGAGCTTCTGGCCCAAAAGATGCAGAAAGGAGATTTTGAGATTCCGGCCTACCAGCGCGAGTTCACATGGGAACCAGAGCGCAAATCCCGGTTCATTGAGTCAGTATTGATGGGACTTCCGATCCCTTTCCTCTTCTTTTGGGAAAGCCCGTCAACAGGTAAGCTTGAAATTGTTGATGGTTCACAGCGCCTTAGAACAATTCAGGAGTTCGTTCTTGGTGACTTTCCCCTAGGTGACTTGGAAGAACTATCGCTACTGACCGGATTTCGATTCAAAGATCTCCCCGAATCTCGGCAACTAAAAATCAAGAACCGTTCCATTAGGGGGATCGTGCTCAATGAACACGCCGATGAGCAAGCACGATTTGATCTTTTTGATCGAATTAACACAGGAAGCAAGGTCGCGAACAAGGCTGAGGTGCGTCGAGGTGCGTTAGGAGGTGCTTTCCTGGATCTTGTGATTTCACTCGCCAAAGAGCCCACCTTTGTCAAACTTGCGCCGCTATCCAAGAAACTGTTATTGGAGCGCGAGAGAGAAGAGCTCGTTACACGATTCTTCGCATACGGTGATGGGCTAGAAGCATATAAAGACAGAGTGTCGCCATTTCTTTTCACCTACACGAAGAAGATGAACGATCGCTTTAAACAGAACCCAGCAGAAATTGAGTCCTACCGGCAACGCTTCATGGACATGATAGACTTTGTATCGCGCAACTTCCCGTCGGGCTTCAGCAAAACACCTAAAGGTAAGGCGACACCCCGATCGCGTTTTGAAGCTATAGCCATTGGAAGCTATCTAGCACTTCAGCAACGGCCTGAGATAGCTAACCAATCGCTCAAAGTTGAAGAATGGTTGAACAGCAAGGACTTTACAAAAGTGACCGGCGCCGACGGTGCGAACGCAATACGCAGACTCAGGGGTCGTATACATTTTGTTCGCGATCGTTTACTTGGAGATTGAGGATGGAGGATTTGAGCCAAGCTTTTGAAGAGCGTTTACAGGAAATTGAAACTTACCTTGACCTGCTTGAGTCTATACAGGAACAAGTGCAGGGAGGACCTCCACAAATCGGGGAAGCTACGATCACTCCGCAACAGCAGAAAATCCTCTATTCGAGTGTTTACTTACAGCTCTACAATCTTGTCGAGTCAACTATTACTCGGTGCGTAGATGCCGTATCTAAGGCAGTGGTTAATAACAGATCGCTGCCCAATGAGTTGTCCATTGAGTTGCGCCGCGAGTGGGTGCGATGCACCGCACGTACCCATAATGATCTCAACTACGAGAATCGCCTGGAATCTGCATTGAACCTCTGCGAACACCTAGTGCAAGCACTTCCCATATCAACTTTTGAAGTTGAAAAAGGTGGAGGTGGAAATTGGGATGATGAGGAGATTTACAAACTTAGTAAACGTCTAGGATTGTCCTTAAATATAAGTCGTCACGCTAATCGTGCTGTCAAACAACCATTTCGGGATGACCAAGGCGCACTTTCCCTGATCAAAAGTTTTCGGAACAAACTAGCACACGGTAATCTATCATTTGCAGAGAGTGGCAATAATATTACTGTTAGCCAGCTTCGTGACCTCACTGAACGAACAGCATTGTATCTGAGAGAGGTTGTAAATTGCTTCAAGTTATCGATCGATGCACATGAGTTCCTAATGCCGGAGAACCGACCTACATGAGCCAAGGCATGAATCCAGATGAGACTATGGTCGGCGCTCACAATGGCAAAGAGCCTCAGATCGATCGCAGAAGTACAGCCATTAGCTGCATCGATCTGTTTTGCGGTTTGGGCGGTCTTACGCATGGACTGATCCGAGGAGGTATTCAGGTTGTTGCGGGCATCGACATCGATCCACAATGTCGCTTCCCATACCAGAGCAACAACGACGCCCTTTTCGTCCAGCAGGATGTCAGCTCGCTATCTGGTTCCCAACTTGCAGATATTTTTGGCAATAGGACATTGCGTTTGCTGGCAGGCTGCGCGCCCTGCCAACCATTCTCGACTTACAGCCGTAAGGGGCGCCAGGAACGCCAGGACACTAAGTGGGTTCTCGTATCCGACTTCGGTCGGTTGGTACGGGAGACTCAACCCGACTTCGTAACGATGGAGAATGTGCCACAGCTTTTAGAGCATGAAGTTTTCAAGGATTTTTTGAAGAACCTCGAAGGCTATGCGACCAGTTGCAGTATTGTAGATTGTGTTCAATATGGAGTTCCACAGACTCGTAAACGGCTTGTGCTGCTAGCGTCCCGATTCGGGCCAGTAGAATTAGTACCTCCAATCTTTTCTAGACGATCGTGCACAACTGTGCGTGAGGCGATTTCCCATCTACCCGCCTTAGCAGCCGGATGCTCCGATCCAAATGACGCACTTCATACCGCATCCTCACTAAGTGACCTGAACCTCCGCCGAATCAGAGCCTCAAAACCCGGAGGCACATGGCATGACTGGGATGATTCACTGCTGGCACCATGTCATCGTAAGAAATCCGGACAAACTTATGCTAGCGTGTATGGTCGTATGAAGTGGGACGCCCCGGCTCCAACGATCACAACTCAATGCTTCGGCTACGGAAATGGTCGGTTCGGACATCCGGAACAGGATCGTGCAATTTCTCTGAGAGAGGCCGCTATCCTTCAGACTTTTCCCGAAAACTACCGCTTCCTAGCTCCTGGCGAGCGTGTCTGTTTCAGCAAACTGGGTCGTTTAATCGGAAACGCTGTTCCTGTTCAAATTGGCGAGGTGGTAGCGCAGAGCCTACTCGCTCATGTACAGAAGTACAATAAGCAGCTCAACTAAAAATGCAAGATTAAAAGTTTTTTAACCTTTAATCTTGCATTTTTACTTTCACTATTTTTTATTGCTCGATCGGCTTAGGCTTCTTAACCGGCTTAGGAAGAGGTTCCTTGGGGACAGGCGGTGGTGCTGCTGCTGCGGATTTGATGGTAGGACGCCCTACAGGAGCACCGTCACCGCTGGGTCTAGGAGTAAACGGACGCTTCCCTCCTTTTTTGAAGCCACCGGGTGGCTTGCTGCCAGGGGGGAATTTCCGCTTTTTAATCGGCAGGGCACCAATATTATTAGCCTGCTCAATCATCAGACTCTCAGCTTTCAATTTGACGTGGAAATCCCAAAAAAACCCGATCGCCTTTGTAGCTAAATCTCCCTTGAGTTTCAACTTAAAAAACTTCATCTTGTCGTCATTCTTGCGGGGAGCTTGCTTGATTTTGACGATGACATACTTTTCTTCGTCTTGGGATTGATAAATCACCTCACCTCTAATCGAAAAATAGCCATCTTCAACATCAGGTTCCGAGGGAGGCAAAGATGCGGTCGATGCTTCGCCGCTAGCCTCAATCTCCGCTGCTTCCTGACTTTCCTCATCAGAGGAAGGTTCGGGAGGTTTCTTGAGCGTTTCCGGCTCCCAAACCCCCATAATCTGGGCGTGCAAGTTGCCGTCTTCTTGCCTGGTGCGGGGATAGACCACCCACAGGTGTTCTTGTTCCAGCTCCAGGTGATTTTTGACTAAACTCATAACTCTACCCAGCAAAACTGCGTCGATGGCAGTTCCGTCGGCAGCTATCAGCATACCCCGGGTGAATTGCTCTTCTGATGGCGTGTAGCGGCCCCGCACCAAACCAACAGCTCGGTACTGTCTGGGTTCGCTGGGGGGGGGAATGGGATGTTGGCGCATGACTGAGGGTATGTCCTCAGCGGCCTGACTTTCATTAGCGGCAGGCTCGGCGTTTGTGGGCGGTGCGACTGCTAGGGCTGGAGTATCGCTGACAGGTGTCGAAGACGCTGCTGGCGCCGGGGGGGCAGGAGCATTGCTGGGCTGGTCTTGTGGCTTTGTTTTGTCCTTGTCGAGGGCAGAACTGTAGCGTGGTCGTTGCAGCTTATCCTTGGACGCTGGGGCGTCGGTTGGCGTTGCCGGTTGATTTTGGTCAACAGGTGCAGCCAACGCCGAAGGCACCGAACTTTCGTCTGGTGTCTCAGGAATGGAATCTGGATCATTAGGCGGATTGACGGCCTGTTCGCTCGGCTGAGCCTTGCGATTTGAAGTAGATTTGGACGATTTGGAAGACCGGTTGGGAGAGGGGTTCATAAAAACTCCTTGCAGCGGAGACACATCCCTTAAGGGAAATTAGGAATAAACTGAAGAAACTGCTTTAAAAACTACTAGCACCTGACAGGCGGGCTTGCGCCCGGAGGTCAGGTTGTGACCCGTCAACGCCAACTTTCAACGCTACGAGTGCCGATCGGTTCGCTGGCTGCTAAAATCCTTGCGAGCAAGGACTTTGGGAGTTGCTGACCGCTCGATCGCCGATCGCGCTGAGCTGGAGTTGCTGGCTAATAGCATTTAGGATATTCAGCTTGCCTATTTTACTTAATCCAATTACCTAACGGCCTGATCCGCCATATTTTTGGTAATTTTTAGCTTGACCATACTAAATTGGACAGACACCGCAGTCCTTGGGGCTGCGGGTCTGAGTGTCCAAAATTGTTTAGCTAGCATGGAGTTGTGGGTCTGTTACCGGAAAACGAGAGGAAAGCCCCCGACTTCAGGCGTGGGGATGAATTCGGCAGCGGATGCGGCCGCCTACAGTCTTAGAAAAATCCTGGTTGATTTCTAAAAGCATGATATGATTATATCATG
>NZ_JAUBTT010000245.1:0-1740 GCF_036705125.1 Microcoleus sp. B7-D4 | reverse complement strand
TCACCAAAAAACTGGGTCTGAAGCCCCGTCGTTCTACGACGGCTTTTTATTGATTTTCCAGTTTCCTAATCAACCCTCTCAGTACGTCTGATTGAGAGCGCATTGTCTTTGTACAGTAACGGGCAAGAATTTCAGCTTCTTGAGAACTGATGCGTATATGCAATCTCTTATCTTTTTCCATAACTTCCACGATGTGTACTCAGTTTATGTGTACAATATAGCAAGGAGGTAAAAACAATGCAACGCTGGAACTACAAGTTAAAACCAAACAAAGAGCAAGCCGCGCTCATGGCCCAATGGCTTATAACACTGCGTAAGCACCGTAATTATTGTCTCAGAGAACGCTTCATCGGCTGGGAGACTAACAACAGAAATGTTGAAACGCCTCGGAGCTATGCTTTTGGGTCTTATTGCGAAATAGACACCCGTTTAGAAGTTGGTGCTGTGTGTCCTCTTAGTTGTCCGGTTGTCAAGCATGGCGTTATGTCTGCAACATTAACCAAGACCAGTAAAAAGCTAGGTCTGTGTTGGGATAGCGCTGGGGGTATTCAAAGTAAGAGAACTACTGAGTTAAGAAAAGAAAACGAGTGGTACAGCCGTATTGATTCAGATGTGTTGCAGCGAAACCTGGCTAAACTAGATACTGCGTTTGCAGGTTTTTGGAGTCATAAAAGAGGCTTTCCGGCTTACCGAAAAGCCTCAAATTTCAAGACCTTCGAGTACAAACCGGGGCGTTGCAAGTTTGAAAACAACCGAGTTTATCTTCCTGGTATTGGTTGGATGAAATACTTCAATAGCAGAAGTTTTCCATTCAATGTAGAAATCCGAACTGTAACCGTCAAGCAAAAAGGGACATATTGGTACATCAGTGTACTGCTTGACGACGGAGTGAGACTGCCAGAACTTATCGAACCTAAGTCAGTTGTTGGGATAGATGTAGGAATAAACAAGCTTGTGTCCCTTTCAGATGGTAGCTTTATTGAGAATATAGCTGTTGCAACAAACTCTAGAACAGCTCGACGATTAGCGATAAGAAATCGTGCTGCCAGTCGCAAGCAAAAAGGCTCTAGCAACAGGAAAAAAGCACAGTTCAAGCTGTCTCAAACCCAACACAAGCTAACCCAAAAAAGAGACGGATATAACTGGAAAGCTGCCGATAAGATAGTTAAAACGGCTGATGCTGTAGCGCAAGAAAACCTAAAAATAACCAACATGGTTAAACGCGCCAAACAATCGCACGATGGAAAAGGAGGTTATAGGAAGAATGGTGCTGCTGCCAAGAGTGGACTTAATAAAAGAATCCTAGATTGTGCTTGGGGGGATATTTTTGGAAAAATAGCGTGGCTAGCTGCGAAGTCTGGCAAGCCTGTATTTGCAGTTAACCCCCGACACACTTCTCAAGAGTGTCCTAAATGTGGACATACAGAGAAAGGCAACCGAGACGGAGAAAAGTTCGTGTGTCGCGCCTGTGGTTATGCTGAACACGCTGATACAGGAGCCTCTAGGAAAATAGCCAAGAAAAGCGGTTTATCATTTCCGCGTAATCAAAAAAGACTACCTGCGGACTGCGGGAAAGTAACGCCTTTGGAAATATCAATCCCTAAGTGGGTTGAGCCTAGGAACCTTAATTTATCGGTTAACTCGCAGTTATCTAATGTAGAAAGCGGTTATCCAGAAAAAAGGATATCCGGATTAATTTCCGGAGAATCCCCGCTGCTTTAGCACGGGGAGTGTCAAAAC